>OMUY01000082.1 GCA_900314355.1 uncultured Eubacteriales bacterium
TTTTTTGCTCCTTAGTCTTAGCGGCAAATACGGTTTTTTCCGTCAGATTATTCTGAAAGTTTTCACTTCATTCGGTTTGATCTTAAATGTAAACGAATCGTCGAAAACGGGGACTCTCCTCTCGTTTTCCTCCATCATATTCGTTTCGAATACTTCAGTAAAAATCCTGTCAAGTGTAATCGAAACGGATGTACGGATATTTTCGGCTTCGTAAACTCTCAAAATGATTCCGTGACCGTCCTGAGCTTTCTTTACAGCGTCGAGAACTATATTGTCATTTTCGGAGCTAATTGAAACAAAAGGTCTGAATTTTTCCGAAGATGTTGAGTTCCAAGGCGCAAAGACTGCGTAAGGTCTGTTATTCTCTTTCAAGGCAAGTTTTATTACATCCGACTGCCTCCAGCCGAGTTTATGAGGGTAGAGCGAATATCTGAAAGTGTTTATACCTATATCTCCTAACGGATCCGGGCAGATGGGACCTCTCATCAAAGTAATTCTCATTAAGTTGTCCTGAATATCGTAGCCGTACTTTGAATCGTTTATTAGTGAAACTCCGTAACCGCCTTCCGACAAATCAGCCCATTTATGAGCGCAACATTCAAATTTTGGCGCATCGTACGTCGTGTTTGAATGAGTCGGATATTCATTTGTTCCGTGCTGAATTTCATATGTCGCATATCTTGACCTGACAGACACAGGGAACTGCGCTTTTAAAACCTTTTCCCTCTCGTGCCAGTCTACTGTAGTCTCAAAATCCAAAGTCCTTGAATCGCGCTCAAGAATAATATCCTGAGTAATAACAGACTCATGATATTTATGAACAGTTCTGACAACTCCTCTTAAAGACGAGCTTTCAATAAGTTCAATCGAGTCGGCTTTATCAAGGAACGTCATATTGTCTTTGTAATCACATTCAAGGTTCCACGCGCTCTCGTGAACAGGTTTGTCCATTGAAACAGAAAGTATATTTCCTTTACCTGTCAATACTTCGGTTCCGTTTTCCTTGTCGTATACAGATTCGATGTTGCCGTCTTCGTCAAGTTCTACTCTGAGATATTTATTCTCAATAAATCTTTCATTCGCAGCGACAATATCGGAATATTTATTGCCGCCGGACGTCTTTGAATTCGTTTCGCCGTTTGAATTATCGCCGTCGTCGATTTCAAAAAGAGTAAGCCCCATAGGCATCAACTCGGGCGCGAAGAAAGAAATATAAGTTTTGCCGTCTTTTTCTTCAAATCTGTAAGGAAGAATATTTCCGTCGGAATCGACAACTCTTAGATCTTTCGATTCAACTTCGCATGTAACGATCCCGCCTGTCTCAAACGTATTCATATTGAAAACGGCAACGGAATCATTTTCAATTTTAGCGTTTGATAAAATCGATTGTATCGAAGATGAAATCATTTCATTTCCGAGCTCGTTCATCTGCTCGTATCTTTTTCTCGTATTCACGATTACTTCATGAATAGACGTGCCCGGAAGAATATCATGGAATTGGTTGAGGAGAAGTATTTTCCACGTTTTTTCAAGTTTTTCAGCGTCGTAATCACCTGCCATGAGACCTAAAATCTCGGCATTTCTAAGCATAAACTCGCCGCGCCTGTTATTTTTCTTGATAAAAGCCTGACTTGTAAAAGTACCTCTGTGATTTTCATAGTACATCTCGCCGTCCCAGACCGGGAGCTTATCCGCGTCTTTTTCAATCTCTTTGAAAAATTCCGAAACGCTTCCCTCTTCGGAATGTACTATTCCGGGAAGTTTAGACAGACGTCTTCCCTCCTCGACCTGGCGGAATGTACATCCGCCGCCTCCGTCTCCGTAACCGAACATGCCGAACGACGCGTCAACTACGTCATTTTGTCTGTTTCTTTTTCTTATTTCCTTTACATATTCGGCGTCATACTCCGATTCATATGACATCTTCATCATATAAGCGATTACCTCGTCGCCTGAGTGAGAGCGCCATTTGAATACGGAAAGCGGAAATTCATTCGTATCGTTATTTGTAAGCTTCGACGTTACGAAATACTTCATTCCGGAACGCTTGATAATCTGCGGAAGAGCCCATGTAAAGCCGAAACAGTCGGGAAGCCAGTAGACGTCGGAAACCACACCGAATTCCTTTTTGAAAAATTCTCTGCCGTACAGAAGCTGACGTATGAGCGATTCTCCCGAAGCGATATTGGTATCCGCCTCTACCCAAGCGTTGCCTACGATTTCCCACTGACCGGATTTTACCTTTTCCTTTACCTGTTCGTACACCTCGGGATAATAATCCTTGACGAAACTGTAGACTACAGCCTCGGACTGCGTAAATCTGAAATCCGGATAATTTTTCATCAAAGCGATATTGTTCGCAAAAGTTCTGCACGATTTTCTTGTTATCTCGTTTACCGTCCAAAGCCACGCCACGTCAAGGTGAGAATGTCCGTCCATTATAACCTTTCCGGGAGTCGCGTAATCTATTTTATTTATTTCATTCCAAAATTCCTCGTTCGCCTTTTCAACTGAGTCAAGAAAAGCTTTTTGTCCTAAGTCAAAGCTGAGTTTGTGAACGGAAGAGTAAACAGCGTTGTAAAGTCGAGGTTTAACATATTCGTCATCCGTAGTTTCAAATACCTCAAAAGCCGTTGAGACGTCAAAATAATAGCTTTCGCATTTTTCGTCAACAGCGACAAGCTTAGTTTCTTTTATCTGATATTCTTCGGCTTTAGCTCCTGCCATCGCCTTATCGCAGAAAAGTCCGCAGTCGACAGTCGCCTCTACGGATATGTCGAGCGTTTCGCCCGCGGCGGCTTTATGATCGAAAATTATAATATTCCTTGATCTCCATCCGCTGTCCGCCGATAAAGCGCCGATAATCTTTCCGTTTACTCTGACTATTGATTCGCCGCCGAAATTTAAGAAAAGATAAAATTTTTTCCCGTCAAACTCATCCGGGACAGTGACGGATGAATCGAAAAACCTCGTATCGTCGTAGCCCGCGTACCATCTTGAACCGACTTTCATAATTTCATGCGGTTTGTCGTCAAGAATTATTTCTCCCGGTCTTGTATGAACACCGGTGTATGAATCCCATTCGGGAATATCAATCTCGTCGGTGATTATATAGTCTTTAATTTGTCTAATCTGATTTTTTAAAACAGAAGGTTTTACCGTTTTCACTTTTACAATCATCCTTTCGGCAAATAAAATTTAAAAATACCAGCATTGAAATATTATCACAATTTTACGTAATTTTCAATAAATTTTAACAATAATCTCAGTTTATCATTTATAAATTTATTTAAATAACAAAAAAAATAAGGCCGCAGATATAAATCCGCGGTCTCAATATTGAATTTTTAAATACGGAAAAAATGTCAGGCCGTTTTTTTCTCTTTCTTTGCGGCTTTATCAGAAATCTTTTTTATTGCGAAAATCACAGCCGTTAGAATGACAAATCCGGAAATTAAAGAGATATAGACATTTTTTGTAAAGCCGGCAATAATATAAGTTACAAAACTTACGGCCGCGCATGTCATCGCATACGGCAGCTGCGTCGTGACATGATTCAGATGATTGCACTGCGCTCCCGCCGACGACATTATAGTTGTGTCGGAGATAGGCGAGCAATGGTCTCCGCAGACGGCTCCCGCCATGCAAGCCGACATTGCGATTATCATCATGGTATTGTCTTTGCCGTCAAAAATCGAAACAACTATCGGAATAAGTATTCCGAAAGTACCCCATGATGTGCCTGTGGCGAAAGCGAGGAATACAGCGATAAGGAAGATTATCGCAGGTAAAAATTTCATAAATCCGCCTGCAAAACCGTCTACAACAACGTTTACATATGTTTTAGCGCCGAGAGTTTCAGTCATAGCCTTGAGCGACCATGCGAATGTCAATATAAGCACGGGAGATACCATCGCTTTGAATCCTTCGGGAAAGCTTTCCATGCACTGAGTAAAAGTCAGAACTCTTCTGATTAGATAGAAAGCAATAGAAATAATAAGGGCAAGTACCGAACCGTAAACCAGACCAACAGAAGCGTTCGCCTGAGAAAACGCCTCGATAAATGAAGCTCCGCTGAAAAATCCGCCTGTATAAAGCATTCCCAGGACACAGAAAATAATCAAAATGATAACAGGGAATATCAAGTCTATTACTTTTCCTTTTGAATTGATGTTTTCTTCCTTCTGATTCGCATAAGGACGGTCGGGAGTTGTATAGATATCGTTTTTAAATTCAGCGTTATATTCATGAAGTTTCATCGGTCCGTAGTTTGTGTTTGTAATCGAGATGAGGAACACCATTGCTATAGTAAGCAGAGCATAATAGTTGTATGGTATGGTTTTGACGAAAAGAGCAATTCCGTTCTGATTTTCCGGAACAAATCCCGAAACGGCCGCAGACCATGATGAAATAGGCGCGATAATACAGACCGGAGCCGCCGTGGCGTCTATGAGATAAGCAAGTTTCGCTCTTGAAACTTTATGCTTATCAGTAACCGGTCTCATGACTGAGCCGACTGTAAGACAGTTGAAATAATCGTCGATGAAAATCAATATTCCCAAAATAATCGTAGCTATCTGAGCGCCTACTCTTGTCTTAATATGCTTTGCAGCCCAATTTCCAAAAGACGCCGAACCTCCCGATCTGTTCATAAGAGAAACAAGAACACCTAAAACTACGAGAAATATCAGTATACCGACATTGTAGCTGTCCGAAAGAACGGAAATTATTCCGCCGGGAAACACTTTCTCCATAGTACCGGTAAAACTGAATCCCGACGCGAGAAGACCGCCGGCGACAATGCCGATAAAAAGAGATGAGTAAACCTCTTTTGTAATTAGCGCGAGAACAATAGCGATAATCGGCGGAACAAGAGACCAAAATGAATTGAGTACAGCTCCGGAATTTGTGGTAACGGCGGCATAAATCATAGAGCCGACCATAAAAGCGATTACTATTCCGCAAAAAATTTTGTAACCTAATGATTTCTTCTTCATAAACTTTCCCGATTTTCAAAAAACCGGCTTATCCTTTCAAATTGATTTATTCATCGCGTCTTCTAAAAACTGACAAATTAAATAACCTATCAATAATTATTAGAATCACGTTTTGAAAACGAATCAGACTAATGGAAAAAGACGCAATAAACTTTAGTAAAGTATATATTATTTTAAAGCAATATGCAAGTATTTTTTGTATATTTTTCTTGTGCAAATAATCATTATACTTCATTTTTCCCGAGTTTACAGAAAAAACGCACATTATTGAATTTTTTCAATATTAATTGAAATAAAATAAAAAATGATCTTTTATCAGACAACAATAAAAGACCGTCTTATTTTTATTTCATTTCGTAATTTGGCATTTAATTTTGATATCATCAAAACTATTTATTAATTATTTAAATTTTTGGCATTTAATTTAATATGTTTGACCAAATCCGCAAAATATTGTATATTATCTGAGAAAAAAAAATTTGTTTAAGGAGCGAAAAACAATGTCCGAAGATATAATCTGCAACACTGTACCTGATTTTTCAACTCAGACTTTTCCTAAATATGAAAAATATCAAGGCAGACCTGAAAATTATCTTACAGAACCAAACGGCGAGACGATTTACGAATACGCGCGCAAGTGCAACGGAAGAGTTACAAAAGATAACGGCGATACAGTCGCATTCGTAAGCCAGGACTGCAAAACAAGATATTCCAAATTATGGGCTGACGTAGACAAGCTCGCCGACTATCTCGCATCGCAGGGATTTAAAAAGGGAGATTGCATGACTATATTTCTTCCTACTTCGGCTCACAGTTTTACATCTTTTTATGCTCTTACAAAGCTTGGGATAAAAGCTAATATAGTTCATCCCCTTACAAGCGAAAAAGAATTAAACGAAACAATGAAGCTTTGCTCAAGCAAGGGAATTTTCATTCTTGACAGATTTGCCGGAAAATACAAAGAGACTTTAAAAAACAATTTCACAATAGTCTGTTCAACTCACGATTACTGCACGGGATTGATGAAAGTGCTTGTCAAAGCTGACGACAAGAAAAATTCCGATGTTCCTGTTTATCCGAACGTTCATATATATGAACAGATAATGAAAGGCGATTTTCCCAAGACCGAGGCTGTTCATTACGATGCGGAAGAAACGGAAGTGTACATGCACGGCGGCGGAACAACCGGAAAATCAAAGACAATTCAGCTTTCGTCAAGGGCGATAAATTATCTTGCATATAATCTTTATCAGCTTGATAAACCTCATGATTACAAAAATTCCTATTCATTGGGCGTTCTCCCTACATTTCACGCATTCGGTCTCGTAGGTATTCTCCATTATCCCGTATGCAACGGTTACGGCGTTCTGCTTATGCCTAAATTTGATGCGAAAAAAGCAAACGACATGATAAAGAAATATCCAGTAAGAGAAATACTCGGAGTGCCGCTGATGTTCCAGAAAATGTTTGCCGAGCCGAATTTCGTCAACAAAGGTATTAAAAATATAACTGTAGGATATTTCTCGGGCGGTGATTTCGTCTCGGAGGAATTTATAGATAATTTTGACAGAGTAATGAAAGAAAACGGTTCGAACACGATGTTTTCAAGAGGCTGGGGACTTACGGAATGCTGTGCCGTCTGTTGCTCAAACAATTACCTTTATTATGAAAAAGGTTCGTGCGGTCATCCTCTTCAGGGTACCGAAATTGAAATATTGGACGAAAACCACAAACCTCTTCCTGCCGGCGAAGTCGGCGAGATTGCCGTAAGATCCACAGCAATGATGAACGGATACCTTCCCGACGGCACTATCAAAGAAACGGGAATATGGACAGACGAAAACGGTAAATACTGGGTTTTGACCGGAGATATGGGACATCTCAGCGAAGGAGGTTTCCTTTATTTTGACGGCAGAAAGAAGAGAATAATTATTATCGCCGGATATAACGTATACCCTGCCACAATCGAAGGAAAACTCGGAAATCTCGAATACATCAGAGAAGTATGCGCGGCTCAGGCATATACAAGCGACGGAAAACCGTTTATGAGGCTGTTTATCTCTTTGAAACCTGACTGCGGTCTAACCGAACAACAAGCTGTTGACAAAACGATGAAATTCTGCGAAGAAAACTTTAATAAATTCTCAATTCCTAGAGAAATTAAAGTAATTGACGCTCTTCCGAGAACAAAGATTGAAAAAATCGACTTCCTCGCTCTGACCGAAAAACCTCCGAAGAAAAATTAATTTTACAATCAAATTATTACAATCAAATTATATAGTTTAAAAGATAATACTCATTTTTTTCAATATTTATCCATACCATCCCCTTAAATGCTGATATTTATTCTGCAATGCGGATTAAATATCATGCAAAAAACAAGACCGCGAACAAATTAGTCCGCGGTTTTGTTTTATATATGATGATGAAAACATTAATTAAATCATCTTGAAAATGCAGCTGTAAAAGCAGAAAATTAAAGATGGATTTTAAGTTTGTCTCTGTGTAAAAGATAATTTAGTTCAATAAATAATTATATAAAAACGGCAGATCCTCTAATCATAATGACCGCTCAAAAAAGCTTTGCACAGATATCATAATGTCACGGACTGTCCGTGAAACCCGGCTGCCAAGAAATATTAAACAACTATAATCCACTTGAATTTGACAAAAAGATAATTCTGTGTTAGAGTATTATTACCAAAATGATAATAACAAAAATCACGGAGGAACTCACCATGACAAAAATCGGAGATCGAATCGCAAACCTGCTTAAAGAAAGCGGTTATACACAAAAGGAATTCGCCCTTATGTGCGGTGTAACTGAAGCAGCAATGTGCAGATACTTGAAAAACGAAAGAGAGCCTAAGATAGAGGTGGTTGCAAACATGGCAACTGCACTTAACACGACCGTTGAGTATTTGATCACAGGAAAAGAAAATCAGACAGGCTTTGAAGACGTATACCGTCTTGTTGCAAGAAGCGCCGTTTCCATGACGGACGAAGAAAAATTCAAATTGATAAAACTGCTGATGGAGAAACAATGAACAAACAAGATTATCTTGATTATTTATCTTTACCCACAAAATTGTACAACGAAATTGAAGAAAACGTCGCTGATTTGCTTGTACAACTGAATATTCGAAGCTATCCGGTAAATCCGATGCAAATCGCGCTATCACTCGGTTATGAGCTTGTTCCCTTTTGCGAAATGAATAAAGAAGCAAAGCAGATACTTGTCAAGAAGGATGTTGACGGTATCAGTCATTACAATCCCGATCAAAAAACGTTTGTGATATATTACAGACCTGACGGCATGAAAGAACGCCTCCGCTTTACGATAGGTCATGAAATCGGTCACATACGAATGGGGCACCGTGGAGAAAGCGAACTGGCGCGGCGAATTGCAGACTATTACTCTGCATATCTTCTTGCTCCTACTCCATGGATCTATAATGCAGGTTGCGATGATTATACAGATGTGGCAAATACGTTTTTTGTTTCTGAGCCATGCGCAATGCGTTGCTTTACCAGATATGAAAAATGGCGCAATATTCCATTCATAAAAAGTTATGAGATAACTCTTATCAGTCTGTTATCACAGAAAAAATGCGGATGCAGATGATAAAAAATATTATTTATAAAAAACAAAAGACACATGGATAAGCTGTTGGCGCAGCAAACCATGTGCCTTCCGCAGAAATATGTTGTCATATTCCTAAGTGGTATTAAATATTATGGCATATTTCTGCTCATAAGTCAACCATCCGAGCAAAATTTTTGCCCGTCTCGGAGGGAATCGCTGTGGGCACAGTGAAGAAAGCATAGAAATATGCCAATAATTAAACGCACCCGAAGCAGGTGCAAAGACGTCTGGAACGCCTTTATGTGCGAAGGCTCAACATTCAGCACAAACGATACTCCGTTCTGCCCAACTACTGCGGCGGAACCTCCTGCGGCAATCATCCCGTGGGACGAAGCGAAGCGGTTATACCGCAGCGCGCTCGCTCAGGGCGACAAGCGCTTTTCCCGCGATGCGTTTGTCTGTTGGTTCATCGACGATTATAAGTTCGACGGACCGCGCGGCATCTGGCACGACAGCTCGTTCGTATTAAAAGTCCTCCGTCATTTCGCCGGGGCGATCACGCCGGATTTTTCCACCTATCAGGATTTCCCGGAACCGTTGAAGCTTTATAATACATACCGGATGCGCGCATTCGGTTACTGGCTCGGCAAAAACGGGGTCTCCATCATCAATAATGTCCGCTGGGGAACGCCGGAAACGTGGAAATACTGCTGGGACGGGATTCCAAAAAACAGCGTCGTCTGCATTGGAACAGTCGGCGGCAGTCCACGTAAGCTCATTGACCGGAAGCGATTTGAAAGCGGCTTGTTTGAAATGGTTCGCATCCTGCAGCCGCATACGATCCTCGTTTACGGTTCCGCCAGCTACCCGTGCTTTGACAAGCTCATAGATCAGGGTATCAAGGTAATATCCTATCCCAGTCGCACCGCGTCGGCCTTCGAAAAAAGGAGACGGACGAGATGAGCAAAAGTGACAGCGGGTTGTTCAGTGGGACTACTGGTGGTGAACTTCAATACTTAAATAAGCTCTTTTCATATACTGCATATGAGACAACAGCCATAGTTTGGAATCATATCAAAGCCACCCAAGGCACCTATAGAGGTACAGTGATTCCGAAATCATTTGAAGTTGATGTTCCTCATACAACTATGACGCCTGCAGGAAAGATGTGGACGCACGGAAATGCAACTGAGCATATGTATGAAGCGATGGTATCTATCAAAGATGATCCTCGCATTAAAGGAAGCAACCCTAATTTGTATTCACAGTTTATTCTATATGATTATTATAGGGCGCTTGGCAAAGCAGTAAGTAAAGGTGTGAACTACAAAAATATCATAACAGTCGGCAACTGGGAATTTGCCTTTTCGCCGGCCAGAAATGGTCAAAAATACCCTGTTGTTAAACACGCTCTTTTTACAGGACTTAAGAGATGAGGTGAAATAATATGAGTTCTATAACTTTTCATAGCAAAACTATAGACTTAAATATTATCAACGAAGATTATTTTCCGATAAAAGTGGAACATAATCCATCGATTGAATCAACCAAATATGTTGGATTTTATTTTGGAGATACTGATCTTCTTGAATTCTCTGTAGACAGAGAAACCAACTCAATACGAAAATTTATACTAGTTTTGTGTAATCATTACGAAGTGCTGGATATGGAATTTCATTCTGCAACTGTTTACAAAAGAGGAAGCATTTCTTTAAACCTTCCGCAACATAATGAGTGCAATTTCTTTAGAACTTTGGTTTATAGAAACGCGGTTGATATTCTTCTATCTAACAAAACCGTTCACAGCGCCATTAAATGCGGTCAGGTGCTTTTTGGTTTATCCGAAGACAATGAATTGGTCAGCGTTACTGTTGTTGAAATGTCTGAAAATGATATAGATCACACCATAGAAGAGTTAAGTCAGGGGGGGGGAGGAATGACAAATAATTAGCTAATTAGCTAATTGCTAATTATACAAGTGCGCCGTCAATTTCGGCGGTGCTCTTATGATATCGGCACCGCCAGTGGCAGCCCGCGCAAGCTCATAGACCGGGAACGCTTTGAAAAAGGGCTGGAAGAGCTCGTCCGCGTCCTACAGCCGCATACGATTCTCGTTTACGGTTCCGCCAACTACCCGTGCTTTGACAAGCTCAGAGATCAGGGTATCAAGGTGATATCTTATCCCAGCCGCACCGCGTCGGCCTTCGAAAAAAGGAGGCGGACGAGATGAGTAAGGGCGATTCGCATCTTTATACAGGAACAAGTGGTGAGGGACGCGCTCTTATTGATGAAGTTATCGCAAACGGCGACAAAATCTCCACTGAGAAAGTTGTCATGATAAAGCGAGATCCCTTAGGTAAA
>OMUY01000009.1 GCA_900314355.1 uncultured Eubacteriales bacterium
TTAGCATAATTAAAAAATAAAGTAAATATATTATTGTCTACTATTTTATGGCAGCAGGAAAAATTGTATTTATTTACAATTTGTCTGATGTCTTTCTCGACGGATAATACTTTCGTACGAGAAACGCGGCAGATAAAATACTTTATATTTCGGTTGAGATTATTATTGATTTATACCGTGTTTTATGTTAAATTAAAAAATAGAAATAAAAAACAATATTACTTTCTGAGGAAAAGAGGAGACCTTATGAAAATATCTTTTAAAAAATTTTTTTCGCTGATTATATCGGCGGTCATCGCGTTTTCAATTTTATTCACATCGGGAAGAAACAGCCTTATCTTTTCTTTAAATGCCGCGGCGGAAAATATTACGGACGAAAGCGATTATGACGCTGATTCAGAAGAAATTTCTCTTGAAAAAGCGGAAGCCGAAAAAAACAAAGCCGACGAAAAAGCGGAGACCGAGAAATCGAACCTTGAGCTCGCATCGTATTACGCCGAGAACGCCGAAGAATATCTTGAGTTGAGAAAAATAGTGGCGGCCGAAGCTCTTGAAGCGTTGGAGTCCGCACAGAAAAAATACGACGGCTCGGCGTCTTCCTACTCCCTTACGCCAGAGGAATTTATAAACGTGGAATGGGCCAAATATTACGACGACGGCTCGAGTTATCAGACATTAATTGACGTCGCCAACGCCGTGTATCCCGATTCCGCGGACAAATCTACGCTTAATTTTGACTATATTTTAAAGTCGCTCGATTTTATAGACGAGTTCAACGCCATACGCCGCAGATACGGAATAAGCGAATGCAAAGTAGACCCGATACTTATGATGGATCAGATAAGAGAAGCGGATATGAACGATTTTTCAAGTTCAGGCGCGGAAGTGGGACATTCCGAGATTTCATGCGCGGGCAGCAGAAATCTTGCGTGGGGATATACCGACCCTGATGAAGCGTGGATGAGCGAGGAAGAAAATTACAAAAATTGGATAAAAGAAAATCCGTTTCTGCCCGACGCAGGCTGGGTAGACGGAGAAGGATTTACAAATGTGTACGAATTTTATATATCCTGCCGCGACATAGTCAATATAGGTCATTACATCAACTTCCTCGACGCGAGACTTAAAAGCGTCGGATTCGGCTGGAACGGAAGCAATAACACGGCGGCGTGGGGCGCAGATTACAACGACAACGAACGCCTTTTGACTACAGACGAAATCAGACTTCAGATTAAAAAACGCCAAGATTCCAACAATAAAGAAAACGCGCTTAACCTTCTGAACAGCGCGAAATCCGCCAAGGAAAAAGCAGACGAGGCTGTCACCGCGGCTCAAAACGCATACAATGAAACTTTATCAGATAAAGAAGCTGCCGAGGCGGCTTATAAAGAAGCTTTGGACAATCAGGAAAAAGCGCTGGAAAACTACGAATACGCCCTTGAAATCAGCCGCAATAAACAAAACGAGTCAGACGGCGTGAAATTTGCGTGGTCGGATGATTACTCTGCCTGCTCTGCGACAAAAAACGGAGAAACCGTTGAAGCTGAAATTTCGAGAAGGACATTAAAAGAAGCGACCGAAAAAGAAGAGGGCGAAGAAAAAATTACGGCGGCGGCGACTTTCTCGGACGGAAAAATCTATTACGACACGGTCAAGAAAGCTATTCCCATACCGCCTGCCGAGTTTAAACTCGGAAATGTAAAAGGCGAAATAACTTCGGACGACACCGGGAAAAAAATAATCGTTATCTACTCGCGGATTGACTCAAGCTCGTTTATAAATAACGCCGGAACTGATAAGTCATATTACAAAATTACCGACTATGACGGAAAGGAAAAATCCGGCGGAGAAGCTCTTGCCACAGGCGATAAGATAAATTTGAGCGGCAGAACATATGAGATCGCCGTCTTGGGAGACGTAACACGCGACGGAAACGTAAACGCTCAAGACGCGAGGCTCGCTCTGAGATATTCCGCTAAGCTCGAAAAGCTCTCCGACATTCAGACGGAAGCGGCGAAGGTTTCAAAATCAGAAAAAGTCTCCGCATCCGAAGCGAGACAGATACTCAGATATTCCGCAAAACTTCAAGATAAGTTTACGAGAGAAACCTGAAATAGGAAAAGCCGATAAAAAATCCTCCCGCAATAATGAGCGGGAGGATTTTTTATCCGGAAAATCGAATTAACAACACGCTTTAAAGATATTTTACCAATCGAACAAGCTGTTTTTTATCATTGAAGTCTACACTGAAATTTCCGGAAAATAAATTGAATCTTCAATATCCGGATAAAATTCGGCAACGGTTTGAAATCTCGATTCTGCAGGCAGAAACGAGTATTGTCCGGAAACCGGTTGGTCTGTGCCGTCAGAGAAAATCGCGATGGCAAAATAAAAAATCCATGCAAATGCGATAATCAGATATTTCGGAACAGGTTTCATATCCTTTTTCTTCAGCAAAATAAGAGTGAGAGGCAGCGGAAATATAATTATCCATCCAAGAATCCATAGCCAAGTTTTTCTTTTTTTCTGAGGCATGTTATTTTGTGTGCTTTGATACAAAGGTTTGGAATCCGTCCATGAATATCCGCAATCTTCACATATGGCAACTGTTTGATTAATTACTCTTTTGCTGTTCTCTTCGTATATTTCACCCTGATTTTCTCTTTGAAAAATCAAATTTGTGCTGCCGCATCTGGGGCATCGGCGTTTTTTCAGACGCTCTTGTTCTCTCTGCATATCAGATGAAATTTTTGAACCGCAGTAAGTACAATACTGACCGTCTTCAATCTCTGCTCCGCAATAAGGACACTTCATTGAATTACTCCCAGAATATTTTATAATAACGAATTAATTATACTTAAAAATAAAACAAAATAATCAGATATAAATTATGTTTTGAATTTTTATAACATGAATTATCAAACGGGAATTTTACTTCGTTAATTTATATTTGCTGATTTCGAAACACAAACTTTTTTGAGATCCTGCCAAGGCCAGACCTCAAACACTCGAAAGCAGCGAAATCGTACTTTATTCAAATTAAATATATCACAAAAGACCTATGATTGCAACAAAAAAAGAAATAATTGACAATCATCCTCATAATGACAATTAAAATCCAAGAGGAATCAAGCTGTTCTCTTGAATTTCTTTTTGTGCAATAAATCTCTCTCGTTTTTTCGCTTTTGTTCTGCTGTCAACATAGAGCCGCCGTTTCAGATATTCGCCCTGATATTGACTGACAAAGGAAGAGAGCTTTTTAATCAGCGCTTCGCTTTTTTTTGGTCGTAATGACCCGCGCGGAGTGGTTTTCTCCATTTCCGGTTCCTCCTTTCTGATGTTCTTAAATCTCACTATATGTTAGATTTTACATCTTGAAAATATCACATAACGTTACCTATGTCAACACGTATCTCACAAAAACAATATAAATATTTACAAATAAATAAAATATGGTTGACGAAAGCACACTAAATAGGTTATTATTCTCACATAGGAGGTGCTCATTATGATCGGAGAAAGGCTGAAGGAACTGAGAAAAAGGAACAGCTATACACAGGTAACGCTCGCGGATAATCTTGGCGTATCCAAAGGAACGGTCGCCATGTGGGAAACAGACAAGCGGATGCCGGATTTTGATAAACTGAATGAATTATGTGATCTGTTTGACGTCAGACTTGATTATCTGACCGGGCGGTCTGATGATGCGTCTTCTCCAAAACTCACGGAAGAAGATATCGATCAGCTTGATAGATGGGCAATAGCCGATGATTATTCGGAAACGCTCCGGATGTATGCATCTCTGGACAGCTACGGCAAGGCAGCTGTGGATGCGCTGATCCGTTCGGAACGGCTCCGCTGCCTTGACCAGGACACGCTGGAAAAGACCGACAAGACAAAGATCCGGGTAATGATTGAGAAATAAGGAAGAGGTGCTTACATGGCAAATTTGTCACAGCAGAAGCGCGAACGCATGCTCGCTTTTCTGGACACATTAAAAAGGAAAAATGCTGATGACGATGATACGCTTCGTGCTATCGGAGAAATCGAGAACGAGCTGAATTCAAAAAAATATGGCCTCGTCTGGGAAAAGCACGAAGAAGCCGTCGATGTGAAAATGAAGGATTACATCCCCGTGTTTACAGAGGACCACGACCGGGAGATTACTGCCGCTCCGGGGGGAAGGCTACAACTTCCTGCTTGAAGGTGATAACCTGCACAGCTTGAAACTTCTGGAGAAAACGCATAAGGGCAAAATCGATGTGATCTATATAGATCCACCGTACAATACCAAGAACAAAGATTTCGTGTATGACGATAAGAAAATAGATCCTACAGATGGCTATCAGCATAGTAAGTGGTTGTCTTTCATGTCAGAAAGGCTAGAAATAGCAAATCATCTACTTTCAGATCGTGGATGTATTTTTATTTCCATAGATGATAACGAAGAAGCGAATCTCAAATTACTGTGCGATGAGGTCTTTGGAGAAGAAAAATTTGTCGCACAGATTCCTTGGAGAAAACGAACAGCAAAATCAGACGTTCCTTTCGGAATATCACAGGATTGTGAAAGTGTTTTGTGCTTTGCAAATGACAACTTTAAAGCAGGAATAAAAGGAAAAGAACGAAAATATTATGAAACAGATGATTTCCCAGGGAAACCATGGAGATTTCATGATTTGACGACACAACGGACCATTGAAGAACGTCCTAATAGTAATTACACAATGATTAATCCCCGTAATGGAGATTCATATCCGGTAAATCCATTACGCTGTTGGGCGATCACAAAAGATACATTTCAACAGTACTATGATGACCATAGAGTAATATTTCCAGGTGATTATTCGTTTTTAAATATTTCGAATCCTGTTTTACGATATTGGAAAGAAGATGATGCAAAAAAAGCTGGTGAAGATTTTGGACTTGTGGCTGCTAGTACCTATCTTCCCTCTGACCAGGTTGGGATGTCTCAAGATGGGACAAAGCAAATCACAAAAATATTTGGCGAAAAAAAATTCAGTTATCCTAAACCAGTTGGATTAATCAAATATCTGATAGACATTGCCTCTGTGCATACAGCAAATGCAAATATTCTTGATTTCTTCGCCGGCAGCGGCACCACGGCGCAGGCCGTACTCGAACTGAATCAGGAGGATGGTGGAAACCGTCATTTTATCCTCTGCACAAACAATGAAAACAATATCTGTGAGAACGTGACTTACCCACGAGTGAAAACTGTAATAACCGGTATTCGTCCGGATGGCAGCAAATACTCAGACGGCATTCCGGCAAATTTGAAATATTACAAGACCGATTTTGTTGCACGTGATGAGGAATACCTTTCCGATGCTCTCTTGAAGCACATTACCGAAATGATCCAGTTAGAGAACGGCATCAAGCTGGACGGTAAGAATTATCTGATGATTCTGACCGATGAACAGGCGGATGACCTTTCCGCGCACTGGGATCAGTATCCTGACGTCAAGGCTATCTACCTATCGAAAAACGTGCTCCTTACCACTGATCAGGAGACCCTCTTTGACAACATTCCGGTATACATCATTCCGGATTACTATTTTGACTTTGAGCTGTGCGAGGAGGGTGAATCATGGTAAATGGACTGACACTCGATCACATCTTTGACTTTCAGGAGCAGGCTGTCCTGCGGCTGATTGATTTTACGACGGACAGCAACAGCAAGCAGACCATCGTTATGAAAGCACCGACCGGAGCAGGAAAAACAATCATCCTGATTGATTTCGTTGTCACCTATATAGACAGCGTGATCAAGAATACAGCGTTCGTATGGC
Source organism: uncultured Eubacteriales bacterium (assembly GCA_900314355.1). Classification (GTDB taxonomy): domain Bacteria; phylum Bacillota; class Clostridia; order Oscillospirales; family Acutalibacteraceae; genus UBA1081. Next base: position 5,814 of record OMUY01000009.1, read on the forward strand.
TTTGCCCGGGCAAGGGTGATCTGGAGGAACAGAGCCGGAAGAAAATGGAGAAGATTGCTCCGCAGCGAGAAACAC
>OMUY01000039.1 GCA_900314355.1 uncultured Eubacteriales bacterium
GGCACATTCAGCCGCGTCTGCGGGGAATTTATCGCCGTATTCTGATGTAAGCTGGTCGTATATTTCTTGTTTTGACATGTGCATATAACCAGAATAATCTTTGGCTGATTTCAGAGCGTTTTTATATTCTGTTGAAGGCTCTTTGCCGCAATTTGGATAAATCAGCTATGCCGCTTGAAAATAATTTTTTGTACATGTACAAATTTATTATATCAAAAAGGACAAAAACAAGCAATGAATTTCTTTATTTTCACATTAAATCGCACGCCGGTTATTTCATGAAAAAACGTTCCGCCGCCTCATATTTTATTCTATTTGTTGATTTTGCATAAAATAAAATACCGCTTTTGGCTATTTTGGTAAATAATATTTACAATTTGTTCACATTTATGTTACAAAAATATAAGACAAAGATGATATATTATAATTGTCAGTTAGATAGACTAGTTTTAATTCCTTTTCATTTTATTTTCTCTTCCCCGATAGAGCCGTGATACGCATGGCTCTATCCTTTTTTCTTTCTTGAATCAAAAAGCCTCCTTTTAAGGAGGCGTATTTTTAGTCAAAAAACGTATAGAAAAAATATCTCCGCTGTTTCAAGCGGAGACTTTTATTTTACTGAAGGTAAGGCATCGGGTCTACTCTCTCGCCGTCGATCCAAACTTCAAAATGAAGATGATAGCCTGTCGAATTACCTGTAGTTCCTATAGATGAAAGCTGCTGACCTGCACGGACGTAGTCGCCTACGTTTACTTTGAACGACCCGTCGAGAGCGTGAGCGTAGCCGGTGACAACACCGTCTCCGTGATCGACCTGAACGTAGTTGCCCCATGACCAATGCTTTGTGACGGTGACAACTACGCCATCCGCAACGGCGACTATAGGTCTGCCGGCGCAGCTGCCGCCGTTAGACGATATAATATCTATTCCTTTATGGGACGAGGAAAACCCGCGCGAAAGCCTGTAGCAGTTGTCGGGAGCCGGCCAAATGAACGAACCGCCCTGAGATTTGTAAAGACGGGGAGACGCCGACGAAATCACAGAAGAAAAGCCGTAAGTGGCAACCGTTCTGTAAACCGTGCCGGCGGTGCCTGAAGTCGAACCCGAAGTTGAAATATTTTTCGAGTTAGTGCCTATTCTGACAAGTCCGTTTACGGCGTTTTTCACATTAAGCCTTACAATCTCTTTTTTCGACGAAACCTGCACGCCGTCTATATAAGTGTCGGTATAAGATACGAGATCCTGACCTTCGGATCCTGTGACAATCGTCCTTACCGTACCGATATCAAGACTTGAATCGGACTGTCGTATTGTCTCAAACGGAATTTTAACGCTCGACACGTATGTCTTTACGGCTTTTACGGATACATTCGGCTCGGCGTTCTTAATTGTCAAAACAGTGCCTGCTTTTAAATTGTCAAAGTCAACAGACGAATTTAAATTCTTAATGACCTTCTGGCTTATACCTGTCTTTTTTGAAATCGTCTCGAGATTGTCGCCGTCCGCCGCAGTGTATTTTTTTTCTTCGGATTTATCAGACTCGAGATATTTTTTGAATTTTTCCGCCGACCAGCGCGTATCGTCGTTCGGGTAAAGTCCGGTTATATATTTAACGTCGTCCGAAAACGAAACTTCCGTATTTGTCGTATCGTAATTATATTTCTTTATATTGTCGTTTAAAACTTCCCGCGCAACCCTTGAAAAAGTATCGGAAGAATCGAGGGAGCACAGAAATTCATCGTTTATATAAACTCCGCAGGCGTTCACGGTTTTATCGGAATAAGCGGATAAAATATTTTGAGTCAAGGTCTCGGAATCCGTTATTTTATCCCTTGTAACCAAAGAAAACGAGTATTTGGTGCTGCCGTCGGAAACGTCGGCGTCCTCGGGAAGACGGGACAGAGCAGATATTCTCGCCTGTTTAAAGTCGTTTTCGTTTGAAACGGTGCCGACGTCCCTGCCGTTTAAAGTCACTTTCAAACCGAGCGTTAAATTTGAAAGGGCAGCAAAAAACAAAATCATCACGGCAAAAGCGCAAACGGGCATAAAAGTATTTACCCAAAATCTAACTCTGAAACCCGGGTGCGGATGAAAAGCCTCTTTAATCGAAAGAAAGAACAATTTGACTCTTTCATTAAAATGCTTGTCTGAATTTTCCTTTGCCGACAGACGAATCTCCGAGAAAAATCTTTTTATCTCAAAAAAAACTTTTTTGAAAAAACCGCCCATTCCCTTTCCGATAAAGACGAAAAAGGCCGCCGTTTTTTTGACTGTCCATTTAAAAAACAGATAGACAAGGTAAAAAGTGTGTTTGAATATCCACTTAAAAATTTTTATGTAAGCTCCGCCGAGGGCGGAAAAAGCTTCAACAATCAATTAAAACCTCTGAAAAATAATTTGATTATATTTTCTCACCGAAAGCTTTACTAAACTTTAAACGGGGCGTCAGCTTTCGCCATGGCGATTGACGCGCAGAACACGGCGTTTACGCCGTTCATTCTCAAAATCTTGGCGCACTCGTCTATTGTGCAAGACGTTGTGACGATGTCGTCAACGAGAAGAACGCAGGCGTATCTGCCGCCGCCGGAGAAGGCGAAAGATCCGAACACGTTTCCTTTTTTCATAAATTCCGGAACGGTGCGCTGTTTTTCCGTCTCCCTCGTCTTTACAAGAAGACTTTTGCACGGTACGTTTAAAATGCGGGAAACGTATTCGGCCAAAATCTCGGACTGATTGTATTTCCTTTCGCTCATTTCTTTTTCAGTCTGAGGCACAAACGTCACGGCGTCAAATTTTACAGCCGGAAAATCCTCCGTGACGGCGGACGCAACTGCAGACGCCCAAAACGCGGTAATATCAGTCTCTCCGTCAAATTTCCAGCGTCTCACGGCGTTTCTTATCTTTCCCTCATAATAAAACGGAGATGTGACGGCAGTGTAAAATTTTCCTCCTGCGCCGCACGAGCACAAATTTGCAGGCATACCGCACAAGGGACATTTTGGACGTGGAATAATTTCAGCCGATTTCATACATTCGCCGCATATTACCTCGCCCGGTTTTATCACGCCGCCGCAGATAAGACATCTTTCGGGAAAGAAGAAATCAGATAAGATAGTTTTTGCCGGCATTTTCATAAAATCAAATATACTCCGGGCACAGGCGGGTTTTTCCGTCCGCAAGAGTTTTTTTCATATCTATAATGCGCTGATTGGAAGAGCCTCTGAAAACGAGGGAGATATCTTTTTTTTCAAGTATAAATTCCCCGTCTACCAAAACGTCGATATTTGAAAGAATTTCATAAGTCGATTTATATTCAGAAAGTTTTCCCGAAAGCATATCAGTTTCAAGAGTGTAGCCCGAATAAAGCCATATATCCCTTGACGGAAGATCTTTTCTGACTCTTTTTATAAGATTGAGAACATCGCCCTGATTTTCCGGCTCCATAGGCTCGCCGCCGAGAAAAGTTATACCCTGAATAAACGGGCGGGCGAGGCAATTCATTATTTCATCCTCAGTGTCTTTATTGTATGGTCTGCCGAAAGAAAAATCCCACGCTTCACTGTTAAAACAGCCTTCGCAGTGATGAGTGCATCCCGAGACGAAAAGGCTTACTCTGACTCCCGGTCCGTCGGCTATGTCGTAAGGCTTTATATTTGCGTAATTCATTTTGATTCTCCAAAACGGAAAATATTTTATACTTATTATAATATCATTTTTCAGAACGATTTACAACACAAACCGAATATCAAAGCCGGGTTTCTGCACCCGGCCGGTTTTGCTGAAAAAAAGGATAACGAAAAAATATTTATTACCATTCAATGACCGTCAAAAAGCCTTGTTCAATGGCGTCGGGGAAAAGAAAAGTCTTATTTGAAATATCAAAAGACACCATCACTTTGCCTGACTTAATGCCGGTTACTTTGCCCTTACCGAATTTTTTATGAAGAACCGCAGTGCCTATTCTGAACTTTGAAAGATCGATTTCTTTTGTCCCCGATTTTTCTTCGTTTGAAAAGCCGGTTTTTTCCGATACGTCCGATGAATCCGCGGAAGAAATATTGATTTTATCCGGTTCTTTATTCTCTTTCGGTATTGATTTTTTCAAAGGAGGGAGATTTATTGCCGCCGAATTTTTGAAAGGATTTTCCTGCATAGACCGAGACTGAGCCGACGCCAGTTCTTCATAATCCTTTTTTGAAATAACTGTGCTGAAAAGTCCGACATTTTCATCATCGCTGCGGCGTGAAATGCCCGTATACTCAAGAGAAGAGTCTTCGTACCGTTTAAAATTGAATACTGCATCGTTCATAAGAGAGTCATTGAAAAG
>OMUY01000021.1 GCA_900314355.1 uncultured Eubacteriales bacterium
TATGATAATTTTAACAGACGTCTCCGTTTTCTGAGAAAACTGCCTTGAATTGATGGCAGTTTTGTTAAGCCGGACAGGCATTTACCGTCAAGAGCGGCTATTAACATTATACTCAAAATAACATAAACACTCGCTAAAATCTATGCCGCCTTGATAACTTCGTCAAAATTACTTCGACAAAGAAAAAGGGCAACTGATTTTTTTCTTGAAACGGATATATTGACATTCTAAATAAGAAGGTTTGATTTATTCTGTTTTTCGGTGCAGACTTCAAAGAAAAAGTCTGTAAACCGGCTTGTTTACAAGATATCGGGGTCCCCGAAAAGTCAGCAGACTTTTTGGGGAGAGGAGGAGCAGCGGCGTGAGTGCGGGATGATTTTTTGCATAAAAAATCGTCACAAGCGATACATAGCTTGTGACGACGATGGCGGAGAGTTAGGGATTCGAACCCTAGATCCCTTTCGGGATACAGCATTTCGAGTGCTGCACCTTCGACCTCTCGGACAACTCTCCAAACGATTGTTATTTTATCAAATCATATCAAAGTTGTCAAGTGCGATATATAATAAAATATTAAAATACAGCTCTTTATTTTTCTCTGTTAATAAAAAAACAGAAAAAATGAAAAATCAAAAAATCATTGACGCAAAATATCAAAGGTGATAAAATATAGTGTATTTAAAATTTATTATCGGGAGAGATAAAGTATGTCAGGCCATTCCAAATGGAACAACATAAAAAGAAAAAAGGAAAAGACAGATAACGCCAGAGCAAAAGTATTTACTAAAATCGGAAAGGAAATTGCCGTTGCTGTTAAAGAAGGCGGCGCTGATCCTAACGGAAACTCAAAATTAAAAGACGTTATTGCAAAAGCGAAAGCGGCTAACGTTCCTAATGACAATATCGAAAGAATAATCAAAAAAGCCGCAGGTGAAGGTTCCAACACTCATTACGAGGAAATTGTTTATGAGGGATACGGTCCAAACGGAATTGCCGTAATAGTTGAAACATTGACCGACAACAAAAACAGAACAGCCGGCGACATCCGCCATTACTTTGACAAATACGGCGGAAATATGGGTCAGAGCGGAAGTGTGTCATATCTTTTCACTCATACCGGAAATATCGTAATCGAAAAAGAAGGCGTTGACGAGGATAAGCTTATGGAAGACGCCCTCGAAGCCGGAGCAGACGACGTCATTACAGATTCTGACGACGTATATCAGGTTAGAACAGGCATTCACGACGTTGGAAACGTTGCGGAAGCGTTGACAAAAGCAGGCTACAACCTTATAAGCGCCGAGGCCGAATACATTCCGTCGACTTACGTCAGACTTGACGACGAAAAGGATATTGAAAAAATGGGCAAGATGCTTGACTTGTTTGAAGAAAACGACGACGTTCAGGACGTATGGCACAACTGGGAAAATGAGGATGACTACGAGGGCTGATTTTCCCGCCTCAATAAAATAGAATAGGCATAGAATAGGCAGTTTAATCTGTCTGCTTCAAATTTAAAAATTCGTTTTAGAAATTTTTTATCGGAGGATTTGTAATGAAATATACAATGACTATCGCCGGACTTCAAAGAGATTTGCCTTTATGCAAAATAAATGACGACCTTTACATCGGCGCGTTTGTAATTTTCGGCGACTGCGAGCTTACTATCGCGTGCGCGAAAGAGCTTCTTAAAAGGGCTCCCGATTATGACTACCTTCTTACCGCTGAAGCCAAAGGTATTCCTCTTGAGTACGAGATGGCAAGACAGCACGGCGACAAAAAATATTTTCTTGCAAGAAAAAAGCCTAAGCTTTATATGAGCGGAGTTCTCGAAGTCGTAGATAAATCCATTACGACGAGAGGAGAACAGAAATTATATCTTGACAAAGCCGACGCCGAAATTATGAAGGGAAAGAAAATACTTATCGTTGATGACGTTGTATCAACAGGCGGCTCTATTCACGCACTTGAGACTCTTGTTAAGGAAACAGGCGCCGAAATATGCGGAGAGATGTGCATTCTCGCCGAAGGCGATGCGCAAAACAGAAAAGACCTAATCTACCTTGAAAAGCTTCCCCTTTTCAATGCCGACGGAACAATTAAAGAATAAATTAAGTTCAGCTGAAAAATCAATTCCCTGCTATTTTAAAGCAGGGAATTTTTTTTGACTAAAACTTAGCCGATTTAATATATATATTCTGGTTTCGATTTATTATTATACATTTTAATGCGCGGTGAAAATAATTGAATTTTTCTTATTATTTTTCCGGTTTTCCTTCTTTCGTTTAATTTTTTTAAGTTTATAAATTTCAGAAATCAAAGTCAAAAGTATAATAATAGATATCATATGTTTCAGAATTTATATGAAAAATAATATTCATTGAAAATTCTATTGTACCTTAAAAATAAAATATATTTTCAATTTTACATATTAGAAAATAAATTTTTGTTTATTGAGCCAGTTTTCCGGTATTTTAAGATTTTTCGATTTATATTGCGGCTGAATATCTGCAAATTGTTAATATATTTTGTCATTACATTTAACAAAATGTAAAATATTTTTTTACACTTGTATTTCATTTTTAATAATGTTATGATATAAATAAATTAATATGAATGAAACGGAGATTGACAGAATATGAAACAGTTGCTTGACATACTTTCATGGCTCATAAGCCTTTTAGGTGTTATTTTTGACGCTCTTAATTTCGACAAGGGAAGCAAAGCGGTTGAGGACGTCACAGGAGCTATTAAAAGATTGTAATTTTTTAAAGTTCAAAAGAAAAACAGCTGTCTTTTTAAAACAGCTGTCTTTTTTTTGTATTAAGAAAAAATGAATTTTTAATTTCTTCGGTCTCTTTCACCGGGCTTATCTTTTTTATCGGAATTTAAAGATTTGATTTTTTGCTTTGACCTGACAGAACGGACAAAAACAGCAGAAATAATGAGCAAAAATAAAACTACAACGCCCGCGATAAAATAAGATGACGTTACGATTGTTTTGATTCCGTATCCTATCGAGAGAAAAACGTTCGCCTTTATATCGTCAGATGCGACAAGATCGATTTGCGCTATATCCTCATCGGCAAATTTTACAGTTGCCGTTCCTATTTTATCTCCTTTATGAATAGGCGCTTTTAAATCATCGTCAATTTTTGCGTCATAAGTAAGACTCGATTCATCAACTGTTTTAAGAAGAAGCGCCATAACCTGTTTTGCAGGAACCGCGGCGACATAATCTGTCTCAGACGAAAGCTTGACTTTTGCCTCGGCTATATATTGATTCGGGTCAGCAACAACTCTCAATTCAATGTTGTCGAAAACCCAATCAAACATATTTTCTCCGAGAGTAAGACTGGCGCCCGAATATCCGGTATCGTCAGGTTCGCAGCCGAGAATTACAGTGTAATACGTGTAGCCGTTTTTTGTGGCAGTTATACAAGCGCAGGATTTAGCCGCCTCGGAATATCCGTTTTTTATTCCGGACGCATACCTGTAATAATAGTTAGTGGAATCGGTATCTACCATTCTGAAATCATTTGTAATCTGCCTGTCGTCCACGTCAATTCCCGGAGAAACGAGCGAATATTCATATGTAGAAGATATTTTGCTGAGGAGAGAATCAGACATAAATTCTTCGCTTATTTTTATCAAATCCGATGCGGATGATACATCATTATCGGAAATTCCGGTAGGGTCTGTAAATTGCGTTTGACTGCAGCCGAGTTCAGACGCTTTTGCGTTCATATCAGATACAAACTGTTCTGTAGAACCTGACGCGGCATTCGCGAGAACTATAGCCGCATCATTTGCGGAATTCAAAAGAGTCAAATACATCAAATCAATAATATAAATATTATCTCCGGCATTCAGTCCGAAAGTATACGCGTTTGTATTCGCGAGTTCGTCAATTTCATTTTGCGTCACTGTGACCGACTTATTAAAATCTTTAATTTTTTCGGCAGCGACAATCATAGTCATTATTTTTGTAAGCGACGTGCAAGGGAGCTGTTCGTTTTCATTTTTCGCGAATATAGTCTGACTGTAATCGGCATTTACAGTCATATATGCTTTGGCGTCGGCATTATCAAGTTTTGAGTTGTAATATTCCGCACCCATTGCCGGCGACAAAAATAGGCAGAACAGCAAAGCTGCGATCATTGAAACAATTATGATTTTTTTCATAGACTTTATTGACAGATTAAGGTATAATTGATTTAGAACGAAATTATTTTGGAGAAGAAAAATGATATATGTAACAGGCGACACTCATTCTGATTTTGAAAGGCTTTCGTCTCGCAGGCTGAAATTTATGAAAGCCGGCGACGTTCTTCTAATTTGCGGAGATTTCGGATTTGTTTGGGACGGCAGCAAAAAAGAAAGAAAAATACTGACCGACTTGGGGAAAAGACCTTACAATATTTGTTTTATTGACGGCGCGCACGACAATATGAACCTTATCTCCAAATATCCGGAGTCGACTTGGCACGGCGGAAAAGTAAATAAAATAAGCGGCAATCTTCTATACCTTCGAAGAGGAGAAATATTTGAAATAGAAAGAAATAAGTTATTGGCGTTCGGAGGCGGCGAGTTGTCGGATAACGAAAAAAAATTTTTGAATACAGAAAAAGATATGCATACTATGCCGACTAAAAACGAGTTGGAAGATATAATAGTTCATTTAAACAATACCGGCTACGACGTCGATATAGTGATAACGCATGAACCGCCTGCGAAAATAAAACAGTTCCTATTGCTCAACAACAACGAACCGTTTACAAGCTCGGCTTTGGGAGTGTATTTTGACGAGCTTTCAAGGGACTGCCATTTTAAAAAATGGTATTTCGGCAGTATGCACATAGACAAATCAATTTCAATGAGCGAAAAAGCCGTTTTTACAAAAATATACAATGCGAAAACAGGTATTGAAATTTAAATCTGTTTTACAAAAAGCTCCTTATAAACGTCAACTGCGTTTTTCTCGTTAAAAAGCCCGGGCGTCTTGGAAAAGCTTGAAATTTTTCCCGCCCAGCGGTATTTCTCTTTCTCAATGTCATCTTCAGACATTGAGATTTTGTTATTTACAAGAGAATAGATAATATTTTCAAAGTCATCGAAATCGGTATCTATCATTTTGAAGAAGTTTTCATATTTTTCAGGGACATACGCTTTCACGAACTTTACAAAATACGGCTCAAATACAGCGCACGCGAATCCGTGAGGAACATGATATTTTTCTGTCAGAAGATAGCCGAGAGTATGAGGCGCGCAAGTACCGGTTATGTTTATTGCAAGACCGCCGAAAACAGACGCTTCATATAAATCTTCCCTCTCCTTTTCATCAGGCATAGTCTTCATATCGAGGAATGATTTGAGATAACGCCAATTTAATTTTATTGCTTTTTCCGCATAAAGAGAAGAAATTTCATTTGATGAATTTGAAAAATAAGACTCCACAGCATGACAAAAAGCATCAAGAGCAGTAGAAACCGTAAAAGACGCCGGCATTGTCTCGGTATATTGATAATCACAAAATGAAACCTTTGGGTAACAAAGCGGTGAATGAACACTCTTTTTTCTGCCGGAAGACGAATCTGTAAGAACAGCAACTCCTGTAACTTCACTTCCTGTTCCCGCAGTAGTTCCGACTAAAATAAGGTTGAGCGATTTCGTATATTCATATTTATAAATATCAAACTCATTTAGCTCGGGATTCGCACCGTAAATCGCAACCGCTTTTGCCGCGTCCAACGGCGAACCTCCTCCGATTCCGATAATTAAATCCGCCCCTATTTCAAATGCTGACTTTCCCGCTTCAAAACAATTCCTTGTCTGAGGATTTTGAGTTATCTTATCATAAATTTCATACGTAACGTTTGATTTTTCAAGGGATTTGACAACATCATAAAAAGCGTTGCTTTTTTTTGCGGACGAACCGCCTGTGACTATCAGCGCTTTTTTACCGTACTCGGAAAATATTTCGGCATTTTCTTCAACGCAGTTTTTTCCGCTTATCACCCTTACAGGCATATAACAATCAAAATTCATTTTTACCTCTGAAGAAGTTTATATCAAATTAATTTCAAATAAGGCTGACTTTTACATCAGCCTTATTATCAAATCTTTTTAAAATTTTCAACCGATAAATCTTGCCTTAACAACGCCGTCTGTTTTAGAAACTTTGTCAAGGTCTGATTCATCTGCGGAATCGATGATTATATATCCGAAATCATTTCTCTGAGCTGCCGCAGCGTCTGAGATATTAATTCCCAAATCACCGATAACATTGAGAACAGATTCGGCGTCTCCCTCGACGATAGCGGTAATTCTGCTTCCGTTGCGGGCTTTTGAAATTTTCGGAAGGTTTACGGAATTTACGATATTTCCGTTGTCAATATAATCGGAAATCTGATTTACAGCCATTACAGCGCAGTTTTCCTCTGATTCCGGAGTCGAAGCGCCGAGATGAGGAAGAACGGTTATGCCGTCTACTCCTATCATTTCGCCCGTACCGAAATCGGTTACATAAGCCGCAGCTTTTCCGGATTTGACGGCTGAAATAATGTCGGAGGTATTTACAAGTCCCCCTCTCGCGAAATTAAGTATTCTGACTCCGTCCTTTGCCAAAGCGAGGGTCTTCGCGCAAACGGTATTCTTAGTAGAATCGTTTAAAGGAGAGTGAATTGTTATATAATCGGATTTCTTAAATACATCATCAAGATTATCTGCGATTTCAGCCGAATCGACAAGACTGTTCTTCGATTTTTCAGAAAGATAAGGATCGTATCCGACTATATTCATTCCGAGTGAAGCGGCGGCGTTTGCGACAAGAACTCCGATCGCGCCGAGACCGATAACTCCCAAAGTTTTGCCCTTGATTTCGGGGCCGACAAACCGGGACTTTCCTTTTTCGACTTTTTTTGAAAAATCATCCTCGTCTTTTATCGTTTCAGCCCATTTAATACCGGCAGCGATTTTCCTTGAGGCGAGAAGGAGGCCGCAGATTGTAAGTTCCTTGACAGCGTTCGCATTTGCGCCGGGAGTATTAAATACGCATATGCCGTTTACCGTGCATTTTTCGACAGGAATATTGTTGTATCCCGCTCCCGCTCTCGCTATTGCGAGGACAGAAGAAGGAATTTCCATATCGAGCATTGACGCCGATCTGACGATTACGGCATCGGGATTTTTTTCAGAATCGGAATATGAATATTTTGCACTGTCAAAATGAGAAAGACCGACGGGTGAAATCTTATTTAATGTTAATACCTTGTACATTTATCTACCTCAAATCAGCCGTTTTCTTTCTCAAACTTTTCCATGAAATCAACAAGCGCCTGTACGCCCTCATAAGGCATAGCGTTGTAAATCGACGCTCTCATACCGCCTACTGTTCTGTGTCCTTTAAGATTAACAAGACCGGCGGCTTTAGCCTCCGCAACGAATTTAGCGTTGAGTTCGTCTGAACCCGTTACAAACGGAACATTCATCAAAGAACGATCCTCCGGAACTACAGTGCCTTTGAAAAGCTTCGAATTGTCAAGATAATCATATAAGAGTTTAGCTTTCTTTTCGTTTCTCTGCTTCATCGCGTCAAGTCCGCCGAGACCTTTAATCCATCTGAGGACAAGCATGGTGATATAAATCTGCCAGCACGGAGGCGTGTTGAATAATGAATCTTTATCCGCCTGCGTTTTATAATTAAGAAGAGTCGGTGTGATATCCATCGCGTGGCCAATCATGTCATCACGGATTATCACTACCGTAAGTCCCGCGGGCGCAACGTTTTTCTGGGCTCCGCCCCAGATAACCGCGAATTTAGAAACATCTACCGGTTCAGAAAGGAAACATGATGATACATCCGAAACAAGAGGAATATCTCCCGTATCTGGGATATAGTTGAACTTTGTTCCGTAGATTGTATTGTTCATGGTGTAGTAGACGTAATCTGCTTCGAGATCGAAATCCTCTCTTTTAACTTTGGGAATGTATGTGAAAGTCTTATCTTCGGAAGAAGCCACAACTCTCGCCTTTCCGTATCTGCAAGCTTCCTGATAAGCTTTCTTTGCCCACTGACCAGTGACGATATAATCTGCTTTTCCGTTTTTCGTCATAAGGTTGAGCGGAACAGACGAGAACTGAGTCCAGCCTCCGCCCTGAAGAAAAAGAACCTTGTAATTATCGGGAATATTCATTACTTCCCTGAATAATCTCTCGGTCTCTTTTATAATATCGTCAAATTCTTTTGAACGATGAGACATCTCCATAACAGACTGACCTGTGCCGTTGTAATCAAGAAGCTCCGTCTGAGCCTGTTTCAATACCTCCAAGGGAAGCATTGAGGGTCCTGCCGAAAAGTTGTAAACTCTTGCCATATTATTTTCCTCCAATTAAAGTCGCGGAATGAATAAAAAACTTAAAATGCAATCCGCGAACAGTTTTACTGTTTTTACTTCTTATAAATTATATCATCATGATATTAGAATATCAAGCAAAACGAAAATTAAAAAAATTTAAAAGAAATTTAATTTAATTATTCTTCAGCCCAATTCATGGAGCGTTTAACCGCTTTTTTCCATCCCGCGTAGAGGGAATCTCTTTCCTCCTTGGGAATTTGCGGAACAAATTCTTTAGATACTTCTCTTAGACCTTCAATCTCTGTTCTTGACGACCAAAATCCTACAGCGAGACCTGCGAGATATGCCGCACCGAGAGCCGTTGTTTCTACTACTTTGGGTCTGTTTACGGTTGTTTCAATCATGTTGGCCTGTATCTGCATCATGATATCACTGACAGAAGCACCGCCGTCAACTCTCAGTTCTTCAAGTTCAATTCCCGAATCCGCTTTCATGGCCTCAAGAAGATCTGTCATCTGATAAACTATGCTCTCCAATACGGCTCTTGCAAAATGCTTGTTGTTGGCTCCCCTTGTGATTCCGACTATAGTGCCCCGCGCGTACATATCCCAATATGGGGCGCCGAGACCGGTGAAAGCCGGAACAATATATACGCCGTTTGAATCGGGTACGGATTCCGCGAGTCTGTCACACTCCGGAGCAGACGAAATGAGATGAAGCTCGTCTCTGAGCCACTGTATTACAGAACCCGCGTTAAAAGCGGAACCTTCTATACAGTATTCGACTCTTCCGTCGAGTCCCCACGCAAGACCGGTCAGAAGATTGTTGTGGGATATGACTCTCTTTCCTCCGGTATTCATCACAAGAAAACATCCCGTGCCATACGTATTTTTAGCCTGTCCCGGTCTGAAACACGCCTGACCGAATAAAGCTGCCTGCTGATCGCCTATAGCGGATGCAATCGGAATACCCGAAAGAGATTCAAGTCCAGGTATTCCGTCGGCGACAGTTCCGTAAATTTCACTGGACTGAACGACTTTGGGAAGAATTGACATAGGTATGCCCAATTTATCACATATATGTTTATCCCAGTGAAGTTCATCCACGTCAAAAAGCATTGTCCTCCATGCGTTTGAGTAATCGGTTACATGAACCTGCCCTCCGGTAAGATTCCATATAAGCCACGTCTCGATTGTGCCGAACAGAAGATTGCCTTCGTCGGCAAGTTTTCTCGCTTTTTCCGAATGATCAAGTATCCATTTTATTTTGGTCGCGGAAAAATAAGCGTCCACAATGAGACCTGTATGATTCCTGATATAATCGGAAAGTTCCTTGTCTTTTTTTATATTTTCCGCAATTTCGGATGTTCGTCTGCACTGCCAAACTATGGCGTTATATACAGGCTTTCCGTCTCTTTTATCCCAGAGAATAGTAGTTTCCCTCTGGTTTGTGATTCCAATCGCGGCGATTTCCTTTGCTTCGATTTTTCCGTCAATCAAAGTATCGACTATCGCCCTGTACTCACTCTTCAAAATTTCCTCCGGGTCATGTTCAACCCATCCGGCTTTCGGATAAATCTGCGGAAATTCGTACTGTGATTTCGAAACTATTTGTCCTTTTTTATCAAAAATGATAGCTCTCGAACTCGTAGTTCCCTGGTCAAGGGAAAGAACATATTTTGATGTATTTGTCATTATCATGCCTCCGTAGAGAAATTGTAAAATATATTTAATTTTTAATATAAGAACATTTTACTTAAATTTCAATTTAAAGTCAACATATACAGGATAAGTTTTGTTAAAAAATCATAATAAAAATTTTAATAATTCAGATGGAGCATAATTTCCGCAATATATTATTAATGTTGTTATTGTATTTTTTTTGTCAGTATGATAAAATATATAAAATTTAATTCAATTTAAATGGGAGACGTTATATGCGTACAATAGAAAACCTGAACTTCGACTGGCTGTACTCGGAAAAATTTTCAGATGAAATGTTCAGAAAATCTTACAAAGAGGAAGGCTTTGAAAAAGTAGACATTCCTCATACTAACAAGGAGCTGCCTCTTAATTATTTCGACGAAAAGATTTATCAATTCGTATCTTGCTACAGAAAGCATTTCAGACTTCCGAAAGAAGCATATGAAGAAGGCAAAAAAGTATTTCTTCATTTTGAAGGAGCCGCGAATTATGCGGTAGTTTACGTAAACGGCAAACCTGCAGGCGAACACAAAGGCGGATATACTCCTTTCGTATTTGATATTACAAATCTTATCTGCAAAGACGAAAATGTAATAGCTGTTGAGCTTGACTCCACCGAAAGACCCGAGATACCTCCTTTCGGATATATGGTAGATTACCTTGTATACGGCGGAATATACCGCGAAGTATGGCTTGAAATTACGGACGAAATTTATATTAAAGACGTGTTTGTCAGAACACCGTCCGTAATCAACGAAAAAAAGGAAATGCTCATCGACGTTGAATTTTCCGACGGAGTCAGAGGAAATATCAATTTTGAACTCAAAGATATGAGCGGAAAAGTCATCGCATCAAAAGAAACAAAATGCTCCGGAAAGAAAATCAGATTTGACTGGTGGGTATCAGGCGTAAAAAATTGGGATACAGATAACCCGAACCTCTATTACCTTACCGTAAAATTCGGGAAAGATGAAAAGACCGCAAGATTCGGTTTCAGAACGTGCGAATTCAGAAAAGACGGTTTTTATCTGAATAACAAGCATATAAAACTTATGGGACTCAACCGTCATCAAAGCTACCCTTACGTCGGAAACGCAATGCCGAAATCAGCCCAGACTGCCGACGCGGAATTATTAAAATACAGACTCGGCTGCAATATAGTAAGGACGTCTCATTATCCCGATTCAATTCATTTTATTGACAGATGCGATGAGATAGGTCTTGTTGTCTTTACGGAAATTCCGTCATGGCAGTTTCTCGGAAAAGGCGAATGGAGAAAACTGTTTATCGAAAATATCAAGTCAATGATACTCAGAGACAGAAACCATCCGTCAATTATACTTTGGGGCGTCAGAGTAAACGAAGGACAGGACTGCGACACGTTTTATATTCAAGCGAACGCGGTAGCTCATCTTCTTGACGATTCGCGTCAGACCGGCGGAGTCAGAAATTTCCCGAGATCTCATCTGTTTGAAGATGTATACACATATAATGATTTCTCTCATTCGGGCGGTTTAATCAAACTTCTTCCACCTTACATAGTAGCTAAAAACGCTCCGTATCTCGTGACCGAGAACAACGGTCACATGTACCCGACAAAATCGTTTGACACGGAGAGGGTAAGAACCGAGCACGCTTTAAGACACGCGAGAGTCCAGGACAAATCTTTCGGAACAAGGAGAATATCCGGGGCAATCGGATGGGATATGGCCGATTACAACACTCATAAAGATTTCGGTTCCGGAGACAGAATTTGCTATCACGGCGTCACAGACATGTTCAGAGTCCCGAAAATGGCAGGTGCTGTTTTTGCGTCTCAGCAGGAAAAAAATCCCGTATTGGAGACATCGTCTTCTATGGACATCGGAGATCATCCCGGCGGAATGTTAGGACTTACTTATATATTTACAAACTGCGATTATGTAAAGATTTACAAAAACGGAGAGTACAAATCGACAGTTACTCCGGAGAGAAACAGCCCGTTTAAAAACCTTCCGCATCCTCCAATTACACCTCTCGACTTTATCGGCGACGCTCTTGAAAGAAAAGAACATATAGATCCGAAGGCGGCGAAATACCTCAAAAAGGCTTTAATAGCAGGGTCGAGATACGGCTATTTAATGCCGCCTCAGCATTACCTTGAACTCGCATACGCTTTCGTCAAAGGTCGTTTTTCTGTAAAAGATATTGTCGGCATAGTCGAGAAATACATCGGCGGTTGGGGAGAAGAGCAGGTTTCTTATAGATTTGAGGGATACATCGGCAACACTCTCGTAAAAACAGTTACAAGGACGGCTGTAAACAAAGTATCGTTTACGGCAGTTCCTGATTCAGACAAGCTTTGCGAAGACGAAACTTACGACGTTACAAGAATAGAACTCGTTGCAAGAGACCAAAACGGAAACAAACTCCCCTATATTGATGAAACTCTTCATGTTTCGGTTGACGGTCCCGTAAAAGTCATAGGACCCGACACATTCTCACTTATCGGCGGAGACAGAGCTTTCTGGGTAAGAACCACTGGAAAATCCGGAAACGCAAAAATTACTGTAACTTCCGAAAACATAGGAGAACAGGTCGTAAATTTGACAGTAGAAAAAAAATAAATCAAGAAAATTATCCGGATCGACAGACCCGGATAATTTTGTGTTTATTTTTCAAAATATAATTTTTTTTATTTCTGAAAAGATTTTTTCATTTACGTTTTCGATAGTATCGTCGGCACAGACTGTTACAATATTTTCGTTTTTCAAATTGCCGAAGACATCATAAAACCTTTGTCTGATCTTAGTAAGATATTCCAAATTTTCGTATATTTCAATTTGAGACGCATCTCTCGCCGCGTTTATTCTATTCATAGATATTTCAGGTTTGAGATCCAAAAAAATACACAGATCGGGTTTTCTGATATCCGAACATTCGAGGTTGATTTTTTCGAGCCAGTCCACTCCGACGTCGACGCCCTGATATGCGAAAGTTGAATAATAATATCTGTCGGAAATCACATCAACGCCTTCATCTATGAGCTTTTCGATACCGTCCTCTTTGTTTTTGTTATGGTCTATTCTGTCAAGCGTAAAGAGAAGAGCAAGCTGGCTTTTTTCGCACTTTCTTTTTCCGGACAGCGCTTCTCTGCACATTTTTCCGAATTCGTGACAAGTCGGTTCCGACTGCACTTTGACTTTCCTGCCGAGAGCGGAAAGCTTATCACAAATTATTTTTGAATGAGTGGTTTTGCCCGTCCCGTCAAGTCCCTCTATTACAATAAACTTACCTTTATTCATATTTCGCACCGGTCATCTCAAATAATCTGTTTGAAAAATTCACCCAATCAGACATCGTAAATTTTTCGGCTCTTATATTCACCGGAATATTCAATGATTCCATCGCTTCCGTTATTTTGCTCTTTTCAATTCCCGCGGCGGAATTAATACCATTGACCGCAGTTTTTCTTCTCTGGGTAAATGCGGCTCTTATCAACTTGAAAAAGAAATCCGTATTTTCTATTTCATATTGCGGTTTTTCTCTTATCTTTAATTCGATAACCTCGCTGTCAACTTTAGGCTGCGGGTAGAAACAGCTTCTGCTGACGTCAAAAAGCTCGTTCGCGTCGGAATAATAATCCACCGCGCACGTAACAGCGCCGGCATCCCGAGAACCTACATCGGCGCAGAGTCTTACTCCCGCTTCTTTCTGTACCATAAAAGTCATTGCCGTAAAGCCCGGATTTTCTTCAAGAAGCTTCATTATGACAGGAGACGTTATATTATACGGAAGGTTTGAACATACTATAAGATTTTCACAGCCCATCAATTCGTTTTTTACAAGTTTTTCAAGGTCCGTTTTCATTACATCGGTATTGACTACGCTCACATTTCCGTAATCAGACAATGTATCATGCAGTACGGGAATAAGCGACGCGTCAACTTCTACTGAAAGAACCTTTTTGGCTTTCTTTGCTATCTCGCATGTAAGAACGCCTATACCGGGACCTATTTCAAGTACGCCGGTATTTTTGTCTATCGAAGAGCGTCGTACGATTTCGGGGCAGACAGAATTGTCGACAATAAAATTCTGCCCGAGAGATTTTTTAAAATTGAAATTATGCTTTCTTAACAGCCTGTTTATTTCGTTAATATCGCAGAGATTGTATTTCATCCTTTATTTAAGTTCTTCCTCGCCTTTTTCAGCATCCTTACATCTGTTCCTTCAAATTCCAAAAGCTTATAATCGCAGTAAAGCCTTGACGCGACACGCTGAGAATATCTTTCCTCAATTTCTCCGCTTTCAAGATTGGTGCTGATTATCGTAGGCAAACCGCGAAGAAGTCTTTCATTGATAATATCGTAAAGAGCGGCGGCGGAAAATTTTGAAGTAAATTCAGAGCCGAGATCATCAATAATCAGAAGGTCGCACGATTCCGCCATATCTTCCGTCTCACCGTAATTTGAGTCTTGCGACCTGCCGAATTTTTCAGCTTCGATTTTTGAAAACAATTTATGGGCAGACCCGTAAACCACATTATATCCTTTTTTCGCAACCTCGCCGGCTATGGCAAGAGAAAGATGTGTTTTTCCCAATCCAGTCCCTCCGGAAAAAAGAAGAGAGATGTTTTCGGTTGTAAAAGTATTCGCGTATGTTTTGCAGAAATTAAAAATCATCTGCATTTTTTTATAAGTTTTTAAATTATCTTCATAATACGAAAGATCAAAATCATCAAATGAGGTGATTTTAAGAGACGACTTTTCACACAATTCCTCAAAAGACAGCTTCTTCATTTCGTTTAAAAGGCACGAACATATTTTTCCGTCCGAAAATCCGGTATCATTGCATTTTTTGCAGAAATAATCCGGCTCAAGATAATTTTCGGGATATCCGTGTTCTTTAAGCAGCAACTTGATTTTCTTTTGTGCCGAAAGATTTTGATTTCTTAGTTCTTCGATATATTCTTTGGCGCCGTCTCCGAAATTTATTACTTTGAGAACGTCCATTGCGGACCTTTGCATCTTCTGTTCTTCGGCAGCAAATTCCGGACAGACCGAGGCAAATTCATCTCTGTGCTTTTCGGCTTTATCCTCGGCCTCTTCCCTTCTAATTTTTAATCTGTCCTGTGCTTTCAGAAAAACTTCATTACTGTATGACATAACTCAGCTCCGTTTTGTATCGTTGGGATCAATATCTTCCGATATATGTTTAATAAAATCAATGTCGTAAGTCGGTTTTCGTCCGTTTTTCTCAGATGACAACGAGCCGCCTGTTTTCTTCTTTTTCGCCGTTTTAGCGGACTCATTTTTCTCGCGGTAGTCATTTTCGCTTTTTTCGACGTCTTCGGTCGATTTAAATCCCGACGAAAACCAGGATTTCAATATTCCGTTCATATATTTGAAATCGATTTTTCCTTTTGCTTCTGCCGTTTTTTCATATGCGAGCAGAATCATATCAATATTGAAACCGTAATCATTCATCCAAACGCTGATATATCTTGACTGCGCCGACGTAGGTCTCGGCGTTTCAATTCCGGTAGCGCGCCTGAATTCAGACCATACGCGGTCGGCGGATTCCATTTTTTCTATTTCCTGAGAGGCCAGCTCAAAAGTATTTATGCCTTTTTCCGCCCATTTTCTGCCTGTCCTCACAATGAAATCCATTGAACCCTGTTTGCCTATCGTCGCCGAATAACTGCAAAGCGTCAATATAACTTCCTTGGGAAGATTATAGTAAGTCATCAGCATTAACAGATTTGCCTGAGCGTCGTATCCCAGCATTCTGCCGAGAGTAATCTGAGCCTGTTCAAAAAGATACCTGACTTCCTCATTATTTTCCGCCATCAAAGCGACTTCTGAAATAGTCGGCTTCACCGACACGGGAGCCTTAACAGACGTTTCGGATTTATCCACGGTTTCGTCTGATAAATTTTTCTCGCCTGTCTTTTCTTTTAAATTGAATTTTACTGTATCTTCTGATTTTGAATAATTTATTTCTTCCGGTTTATTTTCCGTCTTTATTTCTTCGGTTTTATTTTCGTTTACTTCCTCAATAATACCGGCATTTATCCAATACTGCATACAGTCGGGTATATCTTCCTTAGATACGCCTGTATCGGCGGAAATTTTGTCAATATCAAAAGGTTCCGCGGCATGTCTGAACATCCACAGAATTGTTTTTAGATGACTTTTTGAGGCGACTCTCAAATGCTTGTCTACGACGTCCGCCGGAAGAGCAAACATCGAGACATAGACATCAGGCGAAATTTTATAACTCATATTTATTCATATTCTGCCTGTAGAACCGAATCCGCCGGATGCCCTGCCAGTATCGTTCAGACTGTCAGATTCAAGAAAAGTGGCATTTTCAACAGGCATAATAACGAGCTGAGCTATTCTCTCCCCAGGTTCGATTGTATACGGTTCCTTGTAATTATTGACAAGGCAGACTTTTATCTCTCCTCTGTAATCGGAATCGACGACTCCAACGCAGTTCGCAGGGCTTATTCCGTGCTTGCACGCAAGTCCGCTTCTTGCGAAAATAAAACCCGCAAAATTTTTCGGCAATTCGATGGCGATGCCGGTCGGAATAAAAACGCTTTCATTTGTGTTAAGCGTAACAGGTTCGTCGAGCAGCGCATACAAATCTGATCCGGCCGCCTGTTCCGAACCTTTTGTCGGCACTACTGCCCTGTCATTAAGTTTTTTTACTTTGACTATCATGATATTTTTCTTACCGTATTATTTTTTGCCGGATTTTGCAAGCTCTCTTTTCAATTTATCCCTCTCGCCTTTGGCTTTCGCGCTGTCCTCGAGAGACAACCTCAGCTGTTCTTTCAATTTCTTGTTTTCTTCCTCAAGTCCCTGAACTTTGTCCACAGCCTTCATTGCGCACAAAACCGCCGCTTGAACGGATGAAATGAATCTGCCGTTCTGAATTATGTCTGTAACTTCTTTGTCTACCGAATCGGCGATAGCTTTTATTCTCTGAGGTTCCTCGTCTGTTTTCAAAACTATCTGTTGACCGGCGACCGTAATTTTAACCGTATTATTTAACTGCATATCTTTTTCTTCCCGAGATTTACAAAAATTACCTTTTTAATTATATGACAAAATCTTGTTTTTATCAACACAAAATGGAAAAAATAAATTTTATAAAAAGTTTTATATATTGCGAATTGCGTCTAAATTTTCCGATTTATAAATTTAAGGCTCTTTCAACGCCATTATTTTAAAATCATAATCGATTAGTGCCGTATTAATATCATTTGGCACTTGTTTTATAAAAACGATTGTGATAAAATTTATTAGTATTTGTATGAGATAATAATTAAAAATAATTATTTATTTTATATTAGTTTGAGTTTTGGAGAGAATTAAAAATGAAGCATTATAATGTAGTAATCATCGGAGCTGGTCCCGCGGGAATTTTCACGGCTCTTGAGCTTTACAGAAAAAAAGACGAAAACTACAAAGTTCTTATAATAGACGAGGGAAAAAATATAAATTCAAGAAAATGTCCCGCAAGAGCCAACGGAATATGCGTTAGATGCAATCCGTGCAACATCATGTCAGGATGGGCAGGCGCAGGGGCTTTTTCGGACGGCAAGCTTTCACTGTCCGAGGAAGTCGGCGGAAATCTTACAGATTATCTACCGTTAAACGACGTGAGGTCTCTTATAAATTATGCAGATTCAATCTACCTTGATTTCGGCGCTCCCAAAGAAGTGTTCGGTCTTCACGACAGAAAAGCCGATGAGATAGCATATGAATGTTCAAAACATAATATTAAATTAATCAAGTGTCCCGTAAGGCATATGGGAACAGAAAATTCGTATGTTATATTAAAAGCTATGTACGATTACCTTGAAACACTTCCGGGTTTTGAATTCAGAAGCTGTACTCACGGCGACCCGGTAGTCGATGAGAACAAAAATGTTGTAGGCGCAAAACTCAGAAATCAGAACGGCGAGACAGAAGAGGTTTCGGCTGATTTCGTCGTTGCCGCCCCCGGCAGAGGCGGCGCTTCATGGCTTTCGGGAATAGCAAAGCAGAACGACATCGAAGTTACAAACAACGCGGTTGATATCGGCGTAAGAGTAGAATGTCCCAACAGCGTTATGGACAATCTGACTCAGCATCTTTATGAAGCGAAAATGGTTTACTACTCCGATACGTTTGAAAATAAAGTCAGAACATTCTGCATGAACCCGGGCGGAATAGTTTCCGAGGAACATTACAACGCAGGATTCAACAACACATTCAAAAATTCAATTGCTGTTGTAAACGGACACAGTTACGCGGATCCCAAACTTCACACCGAAAATACAAACTTCGCGCTTCTTGTCTCGACTAAATTCACAAAACCGTTTGACCAGCCTATCGAATACGGCCGTTATATTGCTCAGCTCGGCAACATGCTGACAGGCGGCGGCGTTATAGTTCAGAGATTAGGTGACCTTCTTTTGGGCAGAAGGACAGATGATTCAAGACTCAGAAAATCCACGACAAGACCGACTCTCACAACGGCTGTTCCCGGCGACCTTTCTTTC
This sequence comes from uncultured Eubacteriales bacterium, assembly GCA_900314355.1. Lineage (GTDB taxonomy): Bacteria > Bacillota > Clostridia > Oscillospirales > Acutalibacteraceae > UBA1081. The sequence goes on from OMUY01000021.1 coordinate 18,597, forward strand.
GTTCTTCCGCACAGACATCTTACGAGCATAATCGAGTCGCTGAAAGCGTTCGACAACGTAGCGCCGGGTCTTTACTCGAAAAATACTCTTCTTTACGGTGTGGAAGTTAAATTCTATTCGTCGCAGATAAATGTAAACAACAAATTTGAGACGGCAGTCAGCAATTTCTACGCTATCGGAGACGGCGCCGGAATCACGAGAGGTCTAATGCAGGCTTCGGTCACAGGCGTGGTAGTTGCAAGAGATATTGCCGACAAGATTAAATAATATCAGGCAGGATAAAAAATTGCGCGAAGAAATATATATCACTTCGGAAGATGCGGAAAATATGGCTTTTAAAGCTGTTGAAATGTTAAAAGAAAAACATTTGACATGTTCGACGGCTGAAAGCTGCACCGGCGGTCTTGTGGCTAAGCTTATTACAGATGTCCCGGGATCGAGCGAGGTTTTTCATTGCGGAATTGTTTCTTATTCAAACGACATAAAAGAAAAAATTCTCGGTGTAAAAAATGAAACGCTTGCCGAATTCGGAGCAGTAAGCGAGAACACGGCTTATGAAATGGCTGAAGGCGTTTCTGAAATATCAGGAGCCGATATTTCCGTATCTGTTACCGGAATGGCGGGTCCTACATCAGACGAGCCCGGAAAACCGGTTGGACTTATCTTCTTCGGAGTCCGTACAGATAAAAAGACAAAAACATATAGACATCAAACCTTCTATGAAGACAGCGTGAGAAATTCAAACAGAATTTTCGCATCATATACGGCATTGCAATACATTTTTAAAGAGGCAGAAAACTTCTGAGAGGTGATAAACATTGTCAGAGGATAATAAAAACAACATAAACAACAGAACGCAAAACCCCAAAAATGTACCCATATCGGGCGGGGCTGATTTATTTACAAAATATTACAGAGAGGCTAAAAAAGAGCATCTTCCCGTAAGTGAGGAGACTGCACGAAAAGTTACAGGCAGAGAGACCGTATATTCATCCGATGAACGCAGAACATACAAACCCGCCGGACGCGACTCGAGAAACGAATACAGAAGCTCATATAATACCTCATCCGAAGGAATCAAAGTATCCGGAAATTCATACGCAAACTTAAACAGACCGAATTATACGACAAACAGATCAACTGTTTATTCCGACAGCGCAAGACACGGCAGCGAAAACTCTGCTGACAAAGATTTTGAGTCTTCATCTTTTGAAAAACAGATGAATGAAAACAGGGAAAAAAGAGCCCTGCGGGAAAAAGCAGACGCATCGTCCGAATCCGCAAGAACTGATTTACATTCGGCGAATGACGTTTTAAACACTCCAAAAAACGAAAGCGACATCAATAAACAGGAGTCATCAATTAAGGAAAAGGCGAAAGCCGAGTCGGTCGAATCTGATTCCGGACATTCGTTTTTCCGTTCTTTTATCCCGTGGAAAGGAGACACGGGAAAAGAAAAATTCAGAAAAATAATCATGGACGTATCCGCCGTTCTGATAATTTGCTGCTTTGTGTATTTCATATCGGATTATGTAACACATCACAATCAGCAGACTCAGCAAAATGAGATAGCAAATCAGACAACAGAGGCAGATAAAGGCGACGACCTCGCGGCTCAATGGGCGGCGATAAAAGCGAAATACCCCAATGTGAACTTCCCCGACGGCATGAATATTAGATTCGCGGAGCTCTACGCCAAGAATCAGGACCTTGTCGGCTGGCTGACAATCGACGGAACAAACATAGACACGCCGATAGTACAGCATACCGAGGACTACGACAACAACGCCGGGCAGGATTATTATCTCAGACGTGATATTTACGGTAAATACAACAAATACGGAAACGCATACCTCGATATGCACAATTCCGGAAAAGTCTTAGACAAAAACAATACCATTTACGGTCACAATATGTCGGACGGTCTCATGTTCGGTCAGTTGACAAAATATTATAAGTTAGACGGATACAAGGAGTCTCCGATAATCAAATACAGCACGCTTTTCCACGATTACAAATTCAGAATATGCAGCGTCATGATTACAAACGGATATTCCGAAGCGGACAACGGCTATCTGTTCTATTACCCGACTTGTTATTTCCCCAACGACAAGGCTTTTACAACGTTTGAAGACGCTTTAGCCGAAAGGTCTCTTTATGACACAGGCGCAGGAATGAACAAAGACGACAAGCTGATTATGCTTTCAACATGCTCTTATGAGATTACCGAACCCTACGGCAGACTTGTAGTGGTCGGAAGACTTTTAAGAGACGGAGAAAGTGATAAAATAGACACATCAGTAGCAAAAGAAAATACGAACGTAAGATATCCGCAGATGTGGTATGACCTTCACGGAAAGACAAATCCGTACGCGAACGCATATAAATGGAAAATATCCGATTATGAATAATTTCTTAAAAATAAAATTTTCAGAAATCAAATAAAATTTATCATTTAAATTTAATTGCGGACGCGCAAAAAAGAGAAGATTTTAGGAGTTTAGCATGAAAATAGATATGCTGATTTACGGTGACGAAAGCGCCGATTACAGTAAAAGAGCGACAATAGTAAGAAACGCTTTTACCTCGATTTCAAACACCGAAGTAAAATATCCGAACGTATACAGCCGTCTTTCTCTCGGATTGAAAGAGATAGAATCGGCCGTAAAAAATTCCGATATGATAGTGATTTTTGCCGATGACAACATATTTCTCAGAGCAAAAGAAGCTATATGCCGCTCGTTCAGCTTTCAGATGACTCATTCGGACGCCGTTTTGAATAATATAAAAGCTTCGTCATTGACAACGCTTTCAAGAGACGACATTGAAAAACACACGGCCTTTCCGAAAAACTCCACTGTATTCCCTCTTTATGACGGTCTTTATTCCGGATTTGCCATTCATTCGGCGAAACAGTGCATAATGCTGCTGCCTTTTTCGGATGAAAGGCTCTTCCCCACTATGAAGAAATATGTATTTCCTTATATTCAAAGGGTCTATTCCATTCATCCAGGCAACTTTTACAATCATGTCATAGCCTATTCGGCATCTGTTCTTTCAAACGCGCTGAAAAAGACGAAATCAACTATTTCAATCGCCAACACTCCGTTTTGCAGATACATAGCTCACTCGGGAAAAAAAGTTGACGATTGGAATAGTTATGTAAATTACGCGCCTTACGACAAAAAACACGCCGACAGAAATACATCAGAGCTTTCCGCAAATCAGGCGAGGGATAATTACAATTACGATTACGGAATTTCTGTCATTGAATCTCCGAAAAAATCGGAAGGCGTTTTCTCTTATCTCATAACAATCACAAACGGAAAAAAAGCGACGCTCAGAAATATCTCTTCTCTTCCGGACGAGTCAAGGGATGATTTCATCGACTATGTTGTGTCCGAACTGTTTCTTATGACGGCGGAATATATAACAGACCCGCGAAACAAGATAAGAAAATCATCCGGAAAAAAGAAACCAAAAAATCAGAAAATGATCACCGGTCCGATGATAATTCTTTTCATTTTGCTGTTCATAATCGCTTTCATAGCAACATACATTATTACAAAGCAGATTGATAATCCCAATTATTTTTCTACCTTGATAAAGTATATCACCGGAAATATGCAGAAAGCTTCGGTGCTTCCCGAGCTTCTGAGATAAAATTTTCATTTGCAAATTGAAATTCAATTTAAATGCCGGGTTATCGCGCCGTAATTTATTATTAAAAATTTTACTTGTTTTACTTGACATATTATTTTTCCTGTCTGTTATAATGTATTTTATTTCCTCACCGTACAAGGCGACAGGCGATATGAACTCAAGCGGCGATATAACCAAAAACGACGTATACTATATTTTGATGAGAGCTTCCGGTTTAGATAAAATTCAATCGGATGAAACTCTTAAAATTGCCGATCTCGACGGCGACGGCAGAGTAACTATGAATGACGCTTATCTCGCGTCTAAAAAAATAGACGTTGAGAAAGGAGTAGTCAGGGATTTAGGCGCAAATACCGTCACCCGGATTAAAATTAACGAAAACGAGATTTCAACTTCAAAAGCTCCGATATCTTCTTCCGATTCCGATTCAAGCAAATCAATTTTGATTTCACAGAACGCTTCATTAAATCAGGTTGACGAGCAGAGAGTATATATTTATCCTGATTTAGACGATATATTGAAGCTTCGGGATCAGTTTATTATTGTTTCTTTCGGCTATGGACATGGTCTCGGAATGAGCCAGTACGGGGCGGAAGGATACGCGTCGCTCGGTTATAATTACATACAGATCCTTCAGCATTATTACACGGGAGTTGCCGTTATGCAGGAAACTCCTCCTCAATCGGTAAAAATAGGCTCTCAGACTTCTCCCGCATATCAGGCTGTCGCAAGGATAGTTCAAAGCGAAATAGCCGGTATATGCAAATACGGCAAAGACATTGAGGCGTTAAAAGCGCAGGCAGTCGCCGCATATACGAATTTAAAAAGAGACAATTACAGAGTTTCGGGAACCACATATTCATCAAGTTACGATTCATGCCGCAGCGATGTGAAACAGGCTGTGAATGAAGTAATCGGACAGTACATGACTTATAACGGCGAAACAATATACGCTTATTACACATCGTGTACAGCCGGCGTAACCGGGTCATATAAAAACGTGTGGGGATACGGCACCGAAGACATTCCTTATCTTCAAAGCGTTACATCTTACACTGATATTAATACATACAGATTCGTCAGAGCTACGTCTTATTCACCGGAGGCGCTTAAAAGATATCTTATTTCTTACGACCCTACAATAGAACTTTCAGACTCACCTTCCGAATGGATTTCCATACTCAGCCACGATGACGCGGTAAATAACAATATAGGTTATGTAATAAGCATGAAAATAGGGTCAAGAGTAATAAACGGCAATGCAGGCTGGAAATTCAGGGAAAGCGTCATGGATTACGACGTAAGCTCTCCGTGTTTCTGCATAATTTACAATGGACAATATCTCTAATTAATATAAATAAAAAAGGACGGATACAAAATGGCTGTATTAATCACCGGAGGAGCCGGATATATCGGTTCACACACCTGTATCGAATTATTAAACGCGGGTTATGACATTGTTGTTGTGGATAACTACTGCAACAGTTCTGAAGAACCTTTGAGAAGGGTTATGAAAATTACCGGAAAAAAGTTCCCTTTCTACAAAGCCGATATCAGAGACAAAGAAGCTCTTGACAAAATTTTCAAGGAAAACATAATCGACGCAGTGATTCATTTCGCTGCTTTAAAAGCAGTCGGCGAGTCATGCGAAAAGCCGATAATGTATTATGACAACAACTTGATAGGAACATTAAGGCTTATCGAATGTATGAGAGACAACAACGTTAAGAAAATTGTATTCTCATCCTCCGCGACTGTTTACGGCGATGAAAACGAAGTTCCGTTTGTAGAGACAATGAAAGTCGGAACTGCTACAAATCCTTACGGCACGACAAAAATTCAGATTGAAAGAATATTACAGGACGTATCCGCGTCCGACAGTGAATGGCACGTAGTTTTATTAAGATATTTCAATCCTATCGGCGCGCATGAGTCAGGTCTTATCGGCGAGGCTCCCGACGTTCCGAACAACCTTATGCCCTACATTACACAAGTCGCAATCGGCAAAAGAGACAAGCTCAAGATTTTCGGCGATGATTACGATACTCCCGACGGAACAGGCGTAAGAGATTATATACATGTTGTAGATCTCGCTAAAGGTCATGTATGTGCAGTTAAATACGCTCTTGAACACAGCGGAGTAGAAATATTCAACCTCGGCACCGGCAGAGGTACAAGCGTTCTTGAACTCGTGCATGCTTTTATAGAGGCTACCGGCGTAAATATTCCGTATGAAATAGTGGGCAGAAGAGCCGGAGACATAGCGGAATGTTACGCGAACGCCGACAAGGCTAAGAGAATTCTCGGCTGGACAGCCGAAAAAACCGTAAAAGATATGTGCGCTGACTCATGGAGATGGCAGAAAAATAATCCCAACGGTTTCGGAAAATAAAAAAATCATTATTATAATAATAAAGAAAAGTTATTCATATTTTCATTTCCGAACAATAAATATATAATTTTGATATATATTTATTTAGCTTAATTTCGACGGTTATATTTACTGTAGTAAATGAAAAAGAATAAACGAAGGAGATGAGACAAAAATGAAAATTGCCGTTATGGGTTTCGGAACGGTAGGTTCCGGCGTCGTAGAGGTTTTGACAAAAAACAATGATGTTATCGTAAAGTCAAGCCTCGGACAAGCCATGGATCTCGGTTATATACTGGACATCAGAGATTTCCCCGGCAGCCCCTATGAAAAATATTTTACTAAAAATTTTAACGACATTATTTCAGACCCCGAGGTCAAAATTGTCGTAGAAACTATGGGCGGCGTTACGTTCGCCTATGATTATGTCAAACAAGCTCTCCTTTCAGGCAGAAGCGTTGTCACGTCCAATAAGCAGCTTGTAGCCGAAAAGGGTTATGAGCTTCTTCAGATAGCAGATAAAAAGAACGTCAATTTTATGTTTGAGGCAAGCGTAGGCGGCGGTATTCCGATTATTGCTCCATTGACCGAATGTCTTACAGCGAACAGAATTGAAGAGGTCGCCGGAATATTGAACGGAACGACAAATTATATTTTGACTCAGATGATTGACAACGGCGTCGATTTTTCTCAGGCTTTAAAAGAAGCGCAGGACCTCGGATATGCGGAAAAAGACCCAACTAGCGATATAGAAGGATATGACGCCTGCAGAAAAATTTGTATTCTCGCTTCGCTCTGCTACGGCAAGCACATTTATCCCGAAGACGTAAGCACAGAAGGAATTAAAGACGTAACTTTAAACGATGTGGCTTACGCTAAAAAATGCGGCTGCCAGATAAAACTAATAGGTTCTTCAAAACCTGTCGAGGGTGGTCACATAACCGCAAGCGTCGCTCCCGCATTTATAAAGGATTCGTCTATTTTAGCTGACGTTCACGATGTATTTAATGCCATTATGGTCAGAGGGGATGCACTCGGCGACGTCGTATTCTACGGAAGAGGAGCCGGAAAAATGCCTACCGCAAGCGCAGTAGTCGCCGACGTAATCGACTGTGCGAAACATTTATTGAGAAAGCGCGCGTTCGGCTGGGGCGCTCCGGAAAAGGGATTTGTTGTATCAGACGATTATCTTACATCTAGGATGTATTTCAGAGCCGAAACAAATGATTATTCACTATCTGAAAAAGAGATAAAAGATAAATTCCCTGAAGCTGAAATATTATCCGACGGGTCATTAAATGAAATAGCTTTTATGACAGACGCCGGAAATATTGGCGAACTCAAGAACAAAGCTGAGAGCGTTGAAAATATGAATATCAAAATGACAATGAGGTTAATGAACCTGGCTTAATGTTTGATAAGCTTCATAACGTTAATAAATTGTGTTTTTTCACTGTGTAAAACCGCATTGAAAAAATAATGAAAGGTAAAAATATATGAGCTTAATAGTGCAGAAATTCGGCGGCAGCAGTGTCGCAAACGCAGACAGAGTGAGAAATGTCGCATCTATTGTCACGGACACTTACAAAGCAGGCAATGATGTAGTTGTTGTAGTGTCCGCACAAGGAGATACTACGGATGACCTAATCGCAAAAGCGAAAGAGCTGAATGATAAAGCATCCAAAAGAGAAATGGATATGCTTATGTCTGCCGGCGAACAAATATCAATAGCTCTTTTGGCCATGACTATTGAAAAAATGGGCTTTCCCGTTGTATCAATGTTGGGCTGGCAGGCCGGATTTATTACCAACTCCGTTTACTCTTCCGCGAGAATTAAAACGATGAAGACCGACAGAGTATCATCGGCTCTTGACAAACATCAGATAGTTGTTGTCGCCGGTTTCCAGGGAATAAATAAATACGACGATATTACGACGCTGGGAAGAGGCGGTTCGGATACGAGCGCCGTCGCTTTAGCCGCCGCTTTGCATGCTGACAGATGCCAGATATTTACAGACGTCGAAGGCGTCTATACAGCGGATCCGAGAAAAGTCAACGGAGCTTTAAAACTCAAGGAAATCACTTATGATGAAATGCTTGAGCTTGCGACTCTTGGCGCCCAGGTTCTGAATAACAGATCCGTCGAAATGGCAAAAAAATACAATGTAGAATTAGAGGTTCTCTCAAGTATGAAGAGAGTTCCCGGCACTATAGTCAAGGAGAAAGTCAAAATGGAAGAAATGTTAATAAGAGGAGTCACAAAAGACACAAACTGCGCGAGAATTTCATTAGTCGGTATTGATGATGTACCCGGCGTTGCGTTTAAGCTTTTCAATCAGCTTGCGAAAAAGAATATAAATGTAGATATTATCCTTCAGTCAATCGGCAGAGAAGGTTCAAAGGATATTACATTTACAGTATCTAAAGACAACGCAGATGAAGCCGTGGAGCTTATAAAGCAAATGCCGTATTTCTCAAACTGTGAAATTTCATGCAATACGGACGTGGCAAAAGTTTCTGTCGTAGGCGCGGGAATGGAATCACATCCCGGCGCGGCTGCTCTTATGTTTGAAGCTCTTTACGATGCGGGTATTAATATAAAGATGATTTCGACCTCCGAAATAAAGATTTCTGTCCTCATAGCTTTAGAAGATGCCGACAAAGCCGTAAAGGCTGTTCACGACAGATTCTTCAATACAAAAAACCTTTAATTATTTTTAAAATAAAAACTGCCGGGATTAAACCCGGCTGTTATTATTCAAATAATGTTTTTAATTTATATCCGAATCAATTCCCATTCCCGACGCGAATGTAAACAAATCAGTTTCTTCAAATCCAGAGACAGTGAGCTGATCTGACGGAATTGTTGTAGAAAATGAATTAACATTTATTATGAGACTATCAGAACCGTCGGACGGTTTGACAACAATCCTTTTAATATTATTGTCAATCAAATAAAACAAAACGTGATCGCCTGTGCTTACGGTGTAATTATAGATTACGCAGCTTTTATTGTTCAACGTGCCTGTAGACCTCGCTACGGACGTGAATTTATATCCGGAAAAATCAATCTGCTTGAGTTCTCCCGCAAATTCAGACGTGTCAATTCCGATGCTGTCCATTACATCTTGTGTCAGAGCAGTGTATTGTTTTTTTGACGGATTCTTGAGATAGAAAGTGCCGTTCAGATACATAATTGAAAGCGAAACACCTTCTTCATTTACGCCCATCTCAAAATTTTCGCCTTTTTTCGACATTTTCAGATTAGTATACTCCCCTTCGGAATCAATAGAGGCATTTATATAATAGTTGCCGGAGATAAACGCTTCAATTTGTTTTACTTCGCCGCTGTTTATCTTCGTATTTTTCGCAGTCGTAAGTTCATTTGTCTTAAGTTTTGTAGTCTGTTCGCTTTGTTTCTTTATTTCGTCGGAAATTGAATCGAGTGAATTGCCTCCGGAGGAACTTCCGCCGGAATTATTTGAAGACTTTTTGCCTGAATTATTTATATTGTCTGATGAGCCGCTGTTATTTCCCGAATTATCTTCCTCATCGGCAGTACCGGTGTTGCCGCCGTTTATTTTTTCATAGACAGTCTCGCCGTTCTCGTCGGTGACATAAAAACCGTCAGACGTTGGTTCATCCTTTTCAGGCTTCTTTTTCACAAATACTATTACTGTAATGACAACAGCGAGAACAACGATGAAAGCAACCGTTGTAATAATCAATTTTTTCGTGCTTTTTTTCAAAAGTATTCACCTTAATTCATTTCTCATTTTTCAGTAACACTCTGATTCAGAGTTTAGCTTTACTTTAAATAAAATTATATTATACGATAATTATAAAATAAATATTGAACAGAATCAACCAAATGTCAAAAACAAAAACAAAAAACCTACTTTCAAACGGAATAATCGTTTTTCTGCTTGCCGCGTTTTGTCAGCTTCTGTGGGGCAGCGCATTTCCTATGGTAAAAACCGGATACAAAATGTTCTCCATTTCTTCATCGGATTCATTTTCGCAGATTCTTTTTGCCGGGCTGCGGTTTACCGGCGCGGGATTTTTAACGTTGATACTCGGCTCCGTTATTTACAGCAGGCAGAAAAAAGAACACAGCGTAAAAACCATGATACCGCAAAAAGGCGATTTTAAAGAAATCTTCATATTGATGCTCTTTCAAACAGTCATTCAGTATATATTCTTTTACTTAGGTCTTGCAAGAGCGTCCGGCGTTAAATCGTCTGTCATCACATCGTCAAGCGTATTTATAACTATTTTTATTTCGGCATTGATTTTTAAATCAGAGCCGCTGACTGTCAGAAAAGTCATCGGTTCGCTTTTGGGATTTGCCGGAATTATTCTTATAAATATGAACGGTCTTGATTTAAATTTAAAATTCACAGGTGAGGGTTTTATATTAATAGCTGCCGTTTCATATTCGTTTTCATCATGCTTCATGAAATCTTTTTCAAAAGAAAAAGACCCAGTGATGCTGTCCGGAAACCAATTTATTCTGGGCGGAATCGTCTTGATAATAACAGGACTCATTGGCGGAGGAAAAATTTATCCGCAGAACGGAAAAGCGTTTTTGGTACTTTTTTATCTGTCTTTCCTTTCGGCTGCGGCATATTCGATTTGGAGCATTTTATTAAAATATAACGATGTGTCTTCGATAGCCGTGTACGGATTTTTAAACCCAGTTTTCGGCGTTCTTCTTTCCATTCTGATACTTCGCGAGGGGAATGAAATATCTGCTTTAACGACTGTTATATCAATAATTCTTGTGGCAGCCGGCATTATATCGGTAAATATGAAAACAAGAAAACAAAAGACGAAAAATATCTGAAAAAATTAAAAAAAAGACCGTCCAAAAAAGGGCGGTCTTATTTAATTGTCAAGATTTTTTAAACGTGAAAAAATTTTTCAGAAAATTTCTGATTCTGTTGAATAAATCGATAAACAAAGCTCTGAACATTTTTAATGTAGCTTGAGATGTTCCGCCGGGAACTGCCGCCAATTCAGAGACGCTGTAATAGCCGTCAGTATATTTTACGACATGGTCGGCAAACGGAGTTTTAGCCCATTTTCCGCTGTCCGTTCTTAGACATGATCCGAATTTTTCCATCAATTTCTCGTAGCTGTCATTGTCGGGATCAACATTTTTGATTTCATCAGACCCGTAAATCCACCAGTCGGAAGTTTTGGCTCCGCCGCCTGTGCCTTTATAACTCCACGTAGTCCATGACGCATCCTCCAAATTGTAAAGGGAAAGAACGTAATCGAAAGTCGCATTATTGAATGGGAAAAATTCGCCTATATAAAGTGGACAATTATAATTTGAGTTCAAGCAGATGTTCATATTGTTTCGGAATGCGAAATTCGTTTTATCATAAAAATGAGGCTGATAAACGACATTAGTCCATCCGTATTTATCGGGTCCGCAGACATGTCTTGTAGTCCAGACAGCTTCCATCGTGATGATGTGGTCAGGGTCAACGGTTCTGACATCTTGATAAAGTGTATTCATATAGGCGTTAAATTCATCGTGTTTATTGAGTACGCCTTTATCTGTGCCGAGACTTTCATTTAAAAGATCATACATGGCAACGGCAGGCTCTCCCTTGTAGTGCGCCGCCAACACTTTCCAAAATTCCTCGACAACTTTCTGATTCTTTTTGGCTTCATCGGTATCGTCCCAAAATGTACAAGAATGTTTTCTGCCGCTGTGGTCATATTCATTCTGATATCCGGGAGCTCCGTGGAGGTCAATTATCAAATAAATGCCGTATTTATGACACATATTTACGACCCAGTCAAGCTGTGAAAAATCTATATTTCCGTTTTCGTCCCTGAACCAAGTGCCATTTTCATCGGATTGAAAATTTCTGTACCATATAGGAAGTCTGATGACATTCATTCCGAGCGCCTTGACGTTTGCAAAATCGACCTCTGTAATCCAGTTTGAGCGGTATGTTTTCATAAGCTCGTGTGTTTTCTCAACTCCGAACCTTGAGACGAGTTTATCAAGCATTACGTCCTCGCCTTCGCTTTCGTTAAGAGGCGTCATCCAGCTTTCCATCAGACCCCAGCCACCGAAGTTAGTACCTCTGAGAGTTACTTTCCTTCCGTCTTTTGTATACAAAGACATTCCTTCGGTGTGAAGAAAATCATCGTCGGTAAACGATTTGTATGACACTTCAACGCCTTCGCTTGTCAAAGCCGTGCCTGTTTCTGACTCATCCGCAAACGACGAAAAAGGCAGAACAGATAAACACATTACAACAGCAAGAAAAACGGAAATAACTTTAATTGTTTTTTTCTCAGCCATTTTTTTAAATCCTTCCATAAAAATATTTTTTATTATATATATTTTACAATATTTCAATGGGTTTTTCAATAAAAATATAAAAATAAAGAAAACTATACCAAATCGAAAATAACATAAGGGTATTAAATAAAATTTTCCTTATAAGGCGATCAGATATACATGCCTCCGTTTACTCCGATAACCTGACCTGTGATATATGACGCTTTATCAGAAAGAAGAAAAGCCGCGGTTTCGGCGACCTCATCGGGATTTCCAAGACGGCCGAGCGGAATTTCATCACAAAGATTTTTCTTATCTTCATCAGAAAAAATTTTCATCATATCTGTATCTATACATCCGGGGCATATGCAGTTAATCCTTATTCCGGATGGTCCCGCTTCCTTTGCAAGCGCTTTAGTAAGTCCTATCACACCGGCTTTTGAAGCTGAATAATGAACTTCGCACGATCCGCCTGTCTGTCCCCAAATCGACGAGATATTGACAACAGCGCCGCATTTATTTGCAACCATCAGTCTCTCTTCTTCTCTCAAAACATTGAAAACGCCGGATAAATTTACATCTATCATTCTGCGCCAGTCATCGTCTGTAATATCCGTAAAAAGTTTTTGTTCGCTTATTCCGGCGTTATTCACAAAATAGAGCGGGACGGGAGTTAATGTCTCAAGATAAGAAAACATTTTTCTTACCTCATCGGGCTTTGAAACGTCGCACTTATATAACTTAACGTCATATCCCTGCGACAAAAGCTCCGAGGAGAGAGCCTTTGCCCTCTCTTCGGAGCGATTATAGTTGATGATAACGGAATATCCTTCCTCACAGAGCTTTTTTACAGAAGCGCTTCCTATTCCTGCGGAACCCCCCGTTACAAGAGCGCTTTTCATCAATCGGCGCCTATGGATTTAGCCATTGTGGATACGAACGAAGAAATTGAAGACGTCTGATTGTATCCCTTTAATGTAAGCATGTCGGAAGGAATGGTATCGGATACTGAATTAAACGCAATCTGCATCGTAAGTTTGCCGTTGGAGTCATATGAATCAGCCTCAATAAGCTTATCCCCTACAGAGTAAAGCATTGTATATCCGCCGTCTTTGCTTTCGACTCTGACGCCTTTTCCGGCTTGTCCGTTAATGGTAACGTCTGTTTCTTTGGCATTTGACATATCCTGAGCGACCTCGTTCCCGGATATAGAGGAAATGTCCGAAAGAGAGTTGGTATCCATTCCGAGAGCGGTGAGCAGTGATGCTGAAATCTTCATATAATTTTTATTTTTTGTATCAAGTATATATGACTCACTGTCAAGAACCAAGAGAGACAAAGAAATACCTGAAACAGTTATATTTGCCTGAAGATTTTTGCCGTCGCACGCGAGAACGGTCGGCATTCCTTCTTCGTCGTTTGTATAGATAACGGCGTCAATATAAAATTTTCCGCTTGTGAATATCTGCGCTTCTTTTCCAAGAGTCGTAACCTTGCCTTCCGACGCTCCGTTTTCAGAGCCTATTTTTATATCGCTCGCCTTGCCGTAGCCTGTTTCAATCTTAATATTGTCGGACGCGTCAACTTTTGCAACGGCGCCGTTGTTGATAGAAACATTTTCGTCTCCGGTTGTCAACTCGTTTACGGTGCCGCCCTTGCTGTCTTTGGAGCCGCACGCAGAAAATGCGAAAACGATAAGAAGGACGGAAAGAAGTAAGCAGATAATATTTTTGCACATAATTTGTCACCCTTTAATCTTTCTGATAAGAATTTAGAAAAAACTTTCTTATAGTAAATTTTACTAAATATTTATAAAAAAATCAAGATCCTGTTATGCCGTTTCCCGTTCCGGTCAAAGCTTTGTAAAACGCGGACTGCTTTTTCTTTTTCTTGGGCTTGTATTTCGGAGGATTTTCAAGTCTCATTCTGGCAGATTTTGATCTATTCAGGTAGCGGTAGACTCTGATAAACGGCTCGTTTAAATCGTCGTTCATCAAATTTACGACAGTTTTATATTCCTCGCTTGAATATTTATACGAGGCTAACATCGTGACGACTATAACATCCTGAGTTTCATTTGAACCGCCTGTAAATATTTCATTAAGTATGTTGAAAAGTTTTTTCAAAACTGCGGGATTATTTTCATGAATGGAGTTTTCAACGAGGGGATTTACATAATTCACAAAAAAGTCTTCGCAGAGAAATTCTCCGTAGTACTGCATGCTTTTCTTGTAATCATCTTTAAGAGACGGATAAATCGCGGCAAGACGGATCGCCAACGTCGCGGGGTCGTAGAGAAGCGAGCCTGATTTTACCTGAGATTTTGTAACATTGGGCTGAACCTTGATGTTGCCGTTTTTCCTGGTGTTCTGTCTTTTGCCGAAATCGTCCCTCAAAACCTCTTCGATATCGTTGCAAGTGGATTTTACTTCTTTTTCATCAAAATCGCTTAGGTCAAGGAGAAAACTCGCATTCAGATTGTAATCCGAGTCATCTTCGCTTTTGGCGTCGGACGAACCTATAAGGAGTCTGAGATTTTTTTCATTCAGAAGGAGTCTGACCTTTGCCTTTGAAGAGGAATACTCAAAATAGTGTTCCTTATTTCTTTCAAAGACAGGAATATCTCCGTTTTTATATCCGTCGGGTTTTTCAAAATTGAATCCGAGTTCTGTAAAAACAGGATTCAGTTTTTCAAACATACATGAAAAGGCGTCGTTAATTTCTATCATTTACACTTCTCCGTTCAACATTCTGAAGTTTTCTTTATTTGATTTGTAAAGGTTTTTGAATACCTTGTACTGCTTATCATAAACGGCTTTATTTTCGGAGTTGGGATAATAAGTATTTTTCACGGGGATTAATTTATTCGCCATAGATACCGACGGAATGATTTTCTTTCCTACTGCTATGAGTACGGCAGCTCCTACGGCGCCTACGTCCTGAGGATTGTCGACGGTAACGACGACCTTGCCGGTGACGTCGGCGAGAATCTGACAAGTTACCCTCGAAAGAGCTCCGCCGCCTACGAATCTTATTGTATTTGAAGTTTTTACCTTCTTGTCCTCCGCCTCGATAAACCAGCGCATATGATAGCATACGCCCTCGAGAACGGATCTGATAAGCTCGGATTTACCTGTTTCAAGAGAAATATTGAAGAACATTCCTCTCGCGTTGGGGTCTTCAAACGGACATCTGTTTCCGTGAAGCCAAGGAGTAAAGATAATTCCGTTAGATCCCGCCGGAACTTTATCGACAACATCGGACATATAGTCGTAAAGACTTGTATATGTTGATTCGTAGCTTTCCGCCACATGCTCTTTTTTGAGGTAAATTCCTATCTCGTCAAGGCAGAGATGATCTTTTACCCATTCAAGGCATTTGCCTGCTGTCTCAAGCTCAGCGAAATAATTATATTTTCCGGGATCCGCGCCGACAACTCCGGCTATCATAGCCGTAGCGTCGACTACGCTTTTATCTATTACGGTGGAAACCCATCCTGATGTGCCGTTATAAATATGAGTATCTCCGAGATTTGTCGCTCCTGCACCTACTCCGATAAGAGATGCGTCTCCGCCTCCGCCGTAAACAGGAGTTCCCGGTTTAAGTCCGAGTTCTTTCGCAGCAGAATCTTTTAGACCGCCGACTTCGTCGGTACACTCTACTATTCCGGGGAGATGATCGAAATTCACTCCGAGCATATCGGTCATTTCCTTTGAAAAACACCGCTTTCCTTTTCTGATGTCGTAAAGCTCTGTAGCGAATGCGGAATCGGGGGTCATAACGAACTTGCCCGTCATTCTGCAGATAAGATATTCCTTTACATCGAGCCATTTATAGACTTTTGCGAAAGTTTCGGGCTCGTTAGCCTGAACCCACTTATATTTCCAAACGGGATCTTTTACAGACGCGGCGACAGCTCCGGTAATCTGGAGGGATTTCAAAAGCATTGACACGTTTGCTCCTGCCACCTGTACGCCATGTTGAAGAGTATCATGCAGTTCTTTTCTCGCACGCTGATCCATGTAACTCATAGCTCTTCTGACAGCGTTGCCGTCCTTATCCACAAGAACTACGCCCTGCATCTGCGAACAAAATGAAATTCCTTCAATCGCATCGGCCTTAATTTTAGATTTTTTAAGCGCTTTTCCCGTAGTATGGCATATTGCCGACCACCATTCATCGGGATCCTGCTCGGCTCCTCCGTCAGGAAAAACAAAAAGCTGATAGCCTTCCGAAGCGGAACCTATCTCTTTAATTGAATTTTCAGTCAACTCAAATACGCAGGTTTTTACGCCTGTAGTGCCGACATCATAAGTAATAACATATTTAGAACCCATAAAATCCCCTCGCGTAAAAATTTTCTTAATATTAAAAACTTTGTCTGATTATACTTCAAATCTTCCTTCTATAGCCTTTGAAAGCGTCACTCCGTCGGCATACTGCACATCCGTACCCACAGAAAGACCAGACGCGAGTCTTGTAATTTTCAGTCCGAGCGGCTTGATAAGTTTTGTCAGATACATCGCGGTAGCCTCTCCCTCTACATCGGAGTCAGTAGCGAGTATTATCTCTTTTATACCGCCTTCGTTAACTCTTGCTAAAAGCTCTTTTACAGTCAAATCTTCGGGACCTATACCGTCAATCGGGGAAATTGCTCCGTGAAGCACATGGTATACTCCCTTGTATTCCCCTGTCTTTTCAACCGCCAATAAGCTCTGGGAATCTTCAACTACGCAGATGGTGGAATGGTCTCTGCTTTCGTCGGAGCAGATAGAGCATTTCTCATTTTCGGTAAGATTGCAGCATACCGAACATCTGTGAATTTTTTCGCAAGCTTGACGAATAGTATCAGAAAATTCAAGCCCCTCTTCTTTAGGCAGATCGAGAACATAAAAAGCCATTCTCTGAGCAGTTTTTCTGCCGATTCCGGGCATTTTTTCAAATTGTTCGACAAGCTTCTGAAGAGCGGCGGCTCCGTACTGCATTAAATCAAACCGTCCAATCCGGGAATATTAATACCGCCTGTAGCTGAATTGACGGCGTTTTCCATAGCCTCATCGGCTTTTCTTACCGCCTCGTTGAAAGCGGCCGTTATCATATCTTCAAGCATCTCAACGTCATCGGGATCTACAACTTCCCGACTTATCTTTACCGATTTGACCTCATGTTTGCCCGAAACGGTTATTTCAACCGCTCCGCCGCCTGCAGACGATGAAAAGTCGGTATTTTCAACCTCTTCCTGTTTTTTCTTCATCTCATCCTGCATAGCCTGAATCTGCGCCATCATCTGAGCCTGAGACTGTCTTGGCTGTTGATTTGGAATTCTTGCTTTCATAAAATTTATATCTCCCTATATTATATTTTAACTTAAAATGATATTCATCTTTCTTCCGAATACATTTTCGGCTTCAGATCGCATAGCTTTCATCTGCTCGTCTCCGCCTATCATTTCTATTTTAACAGGATTATCAAGATGAATATTTATATTATCTCCCGTAATTTTATGCGAAGACCCCATCAAAGCGAAACCGAAAGGTCCGTTTGACGCAACTAAATCCGATAAAAATTCATTGAAATGTTTCTCGTCGTCCGCGCTGTCGGAATTATTTTCATTTTCACTGTAAAATTCCGGCGCGTTTTCATTGACATCGTCATCAAATACAAGTCCGTTCTGATTGTTTTCATCATCAAATACAGTCGGGTCTTGCGAACTGTCATCAAAAACAGGCTCTTCTTCGTCAAATACCGGAGAGTCGTTATTTTCTTTCACATCGAAATTCGAGGAATCGTTCGTATCTTCATCGAAAATCGACTCTTCGTCCGATGATATGTTCTCGTTTTCGTCCGGAAAAAAATCGGAATCGCTTTCGTCATAATCGGCTGAATCGTCGTCAAAACTAATGCCGGACAAAATTTCTTCTTTTGATTTCGTATCGTTACCGTTTTCGTTTTTTTTGTCGTTGTCGTTTTCCAAGACAGAAGAACGCGATTTAATACGAAGAGTTTTTTTATCTCTGACGGCTTCTTCTTTTTCAGACCGATTATTTATACCGTTAAACGAAACAGCGCCTTTTTCCAGTTCCGCAACCTCTTTTTCAAGAGCGGAAATTCTTTCTGCAAGAGCCGATATATCCGAATTTAATTCGGGAGAACATATTTTCAATACGGCAAGCTCGAGATCTACCCTTCTCGACTGAGAAGTATGAAGAACTGCCGATGTCTCCTGAAGAACATTAAGTATATACAAAAGACTTTCGGACGAAAAAGTGCTTGATAATTTTTTCAATTCTTCAAGTTCCTCGTCGGTGCAAGCGAGAATTTTTTCGGGTTCGTCGATAGTCTTGACAATAAAGAGATTTCTGAAATGTTCAATTAGCTCGGGACAGAGTTTTTCTGTGTCGCATGACTCGCTGTGAAGTTTATCAATAAGCTTTAAAGCTGAAGTTATATCTTTGTCCCTGAGATATTCGCTCATATTGAACAGATATGTTCTGTCCATCATTCCGGCAGATTTTGTGACGACGTCGACTGTTACATCTTCGCTTATAGAAATACATCTGTCGAGAAGCGAGAGCGCATCTCTCATTCCGCCGTCGGAAATTCTCGCGATAAGTCTCGCGGCGTTGTCGTGAAGATCGATATTTTCGTTTTTCGCTACAAATTCAAGCCTCGAAACTATCGACTCGACAGAAAGCCTGTTAAAATCAAAACGCTGGCATCTCGAAAGAATAGTAGCCGGAAGCTTCTGCACTTCCGTTGTCGCCAAAATAAAAATTACATGCTCCGGAGGCTCCTCGAGCGTTTTAAGCAAAGCGTTGAAAGCCTCAATGGAAAGCATGTGAACTTCGTCTATAATATAAACTCTGTATTTTGCCTGAGAAGGCTCGAACGCGGTTTCTTCCTTTAGAGCGCGTATATCGTCAATTCCCCTGTTGGAAGC
This sequence comes from uncultured Eubacteriales bacterium, assembly GCA_900314355.1. Taxonomy (GTDB): domain Bacteria; phylum Bacillota; class Clostridia; order Oscillospirales; family Acutalibacteraceae; genus UBA1081. The sequence continues at coordinate 37,878 of OMUY01000021.1, forward strand.
GGCATCGATTTCCACAACATCAAGAACGGAACCGTTGTCTATACCTTTGCATATGTCACATTCGTTGCACGGATTGCCGTCCTTCGCATTGGGGCAATTTACTGCTTTGGCGAGAATTTTTGCGCAAGTCGTCTTTCCCACGCCTCTCGGACCCGTAAAAAGGTAAGCATGAGAAATACGACCCTCCTTTACCTCATTTTGAAGAGTCTTAGTTACATTTTCCTGACCGTAGACATCCGAAAATGTTCTCGGTCTCCATTTACGATACAGAACTCTGAACATCTTAAATTAGTTTTAAACGGACAAATCTTACCGATTTAGCTTTATTTTCGCTAAAAAAATAAGTCTAATCTCGGTCACACGGCACCCGGGCGATCTGCATCGCGCGGGCTTACCGCTTAATGCTGCTCGGTTCCCCGCCTGACATGGTTCACAGCGCTCCGCCGTACAGGACCCACGTGCCGCATGACAGAAATTGGACTTATTATTTTTGTATATTATATATCATTCTGCCGTTTATTTCAATAGCAAACGAAAAAATTTTACATACAAAAAATTTTCAAATTTTTGCTCAGAAATTAAACTCTTTTGTTGAAATTTTCACATACAGATGATATAATCATTAAGATATTTATTAGTTTGCATTAATCAGTATATTAATTTTCAATTTCAGATTGCGGCGGCGGTATAAAAAAACATTGTTTTGTTTTTGACTAATTTGACTTTTTGTTGAAAAAATTTTTTTATTATTCCGAATCTAAAATGATTTATTAATTATAATGCAAATAGAAAGGGCTGACGGCAGTGCAAAAAACAAAAACTTTAAATCCGTATACCTATTCCAAAGGTGAAGCGGCGGGATATCTTGTAGGTCTGACCGGACAAAATATGATCTACAACATCGTAGCAACAGGACTTTATTACTATTTTCAAAATGTAATTTGTCTGCCCGCTATGGCGCTCAGTATGATTATGCTTTTCGCAAGAATCTGGGATGCGGTGAACGATCCCATGATGGGAACTATTGTTGACAAAACCAAGTCGAAATGGGGCAAATGCAAACCGTATCTTTTGTTTGTGCCTCCCCTCATATGCGTAATCACAATACTTACATTCTTAAATAAAAACTATGCGCTCGCCTCAACTAGCGGAGAAGAGGCTCTTATTATCACATGGGCGGCAGTTTCTTATGTAATGTGGGGAATGAGCTATACGATAGGTGATATCCCACTTTGGGGCGTAACATCTCTTATGACTCAGGATGAGAACGACAGAGCAAAGCTTTTAGCCCTTGCCAGAATTTTTGCCGGAATCGGCGGAATTGCGGTTCTTATCGTTCAGATCGCACAGGCTGTATCTCAGATATACGTTAACAAGGGATTTTCACAGGAGGAAGCCAGTCAAAAAGGATTTATTCTCACAGCTATAATCCTTACTTTAATTTCTTCCATAATGTTTGAGTTCGCAGGTCTCAGCGTACATGAAAGAGTCGCTCAGTCTGAAAAGCATTATACTCTTGTAGAGAACTTCAAAACAATGTTCACAAATAAACCGTTCAGACAGATTCTCATTTCCGGAATACTCAGAAGCCCCATTCAGCTGCTTTCGATAGTAGGCATGACCCTTGTCACGTATTATTTCGCTAACGGCGATTTTATGAATATTTTTACAACAGACGCCTCGGGCAAAATAGTTGGTATTGATACAAAAGTAGCCGTTGACGTAATAATGATAGCAATCGGACTGCTTATAGGAATGTTTGTTGGTTCGGGCGCAACTCCGGCTCTTACAAAAAAGATAGAAAAATACAAATTATATAATTTTTATTCTGTAGGCGGCGCCGTTCCTTTTGCGCTTATCTTTGTTTTATTTGAAATTACAAACGGGAATCTGAAAGATAATTACATTCTCGCAGCTGTGACGGCGGTTCTCATCTTCCTCGCTTCATGGTCGATGGGCGGACTCAACGTTCTTCAATCCGTAATGATTGCGGACTGCATAGATTACGAGGAATATACAAACGGAGTCAGAACTGACGGCGTTTTCTTCTCGGGACAGTCTTTCGTTACTAAGTTGGGCGCCGGAATCGCTTCTCTGATTTCAGGCGTAATCTACAATGCGGTCGGATATTCGGGCAAAGCAATAAACACGCTTAATAACGACCTTCACGCCGGAGCGGATTTCGTAACTTACGCGGACGGAAAATACGCGATGGCTATGTTCCTTCTTATTTCTGTTCCGCCGGCTATAGGACTTATTCTCTCTGCAATTCCCACTTGGAAATACGCTCTTCCCGATAAAGAACATTCAAGAATACTCAGTGAGCTTATTGAAAAGAGAAAAGCTAAAGCTCAAAATCAGGATACGCTTGCAGACCATTGATTTTTAATTCCGATTTATAAAATAATAATTCAATCCTCCGATTTTTTCGGAGGATGTATTATTTTGCAAAAAAAAAATCACCAGCCGTCGATTTCTCCGCGTTGAAGCGCACCGACTATTTTTTCTCTTATGCCGGGATATTCTTTGTTCAATTTTTTCAATAAATCTTTTGTTCTCTGTCTGTTTGACGTCTTATCCATCGGGCACTTATTTTTAACGACCGGCAGACCCGCCTTGCGGCATTGACCCGCTATCAGAGATTCAGACGCAAAAATCATAGGTCTTATCACGTAGATATCTCTGTCTGAAAGGTACGTTTTAGGCTGAAAACAGTCAATTCTTCCGCCGTCAAAAAGGTTCATAATAAATGTTTCGGCGGCGTCGTCAAGATGATGACCTAAAGCGACTTTATTACATCCCGATTCCTTTGCGATTTTGTGAATTACCCCTCTTCTCATTTTAGCGCACAGAGAACACGGATTTTTTTCCTTTCTCTCTTCAAAGACTATTCTTGAGATATCAGTTCTTTTTATTATATATTCTACATTCAACGAATCGCACAGCTTTTGGAGAAGAGAATAATCAGTATCTAAACTGTCCACTCTCATATCGGATGTTACTGCTATGACGTCGTATTTTTTCGGATAATATTTTCTCATGTCCGCAAGACAGTATAAAAGAGATACCGAATCTTTTCCGCCCGAAAGACCGACGGCTATTTTGTCTCCGTCTTCTATCATTTCATATCTTTCGCAGGCGGCTCTTATCCTGCCTTCAAGTTGCTGCATCATATTATTAATACCTCTGATTTTACTGATGTAATAATAAATCAAAAATATCTTGTTTTCAACACCAAAAAATAATTATTCTACATTCTTTTATTCAACTTGTAATAATAGACAAAAATAAAAAACTAACGCCGTAATATTTTATAATTAGCATTGACAAACTTAAAGCATTTTGATAAAATATATATAAAATAATTACTCATAAGGGAGTAGCCGACGCTTTAGCGTTCCGTTGTCAACAAGCATGGCAGTTCGTTTCAGATCTGTTTGGCGCGGATTAAATGGCCAGACTTGTGTACGAGTTTTCACTTGTACGCAATTTTTCTTTTTTATGGGCAAAATGAAAGGATTTTTTTCATGGATTTTTACAGACTCAGCGTTTCGCAGACGCTGTCCGAAGTCAAGAGCAGCGAAAAAGGTTTGACCTCCGCCGAAGCTCAGAAAAGACTTGAGGAAAACGGAAAAAACAAATTAAAAGAACGAAAAAAGGATTCTGTCATCAAAAGATTTTTCAAACAGATGGCCGATCCCATGATTTTGATACTTCTTGCCGCGGCAATAATTTCCGCAATTACAACGGGAGTATCCGCCGCTCAAGGTGAATTTGAATTTCCTTGGGATGTTGTAATCATACTTTTCGTCGTTATCGTAAACGCCATATTGGGCGTTGTCCAGGAAGGAAAAGCGGAAAAAGCTATTGAAGCCCTGCAGGAAATGGCCGCCGCGACAGCAAAGGTTTTAAGAGACGGAAAAGTCTGCGTAATCAAAACAGAGGATCTTGTCGTAGGCGATGTTGTAATTCTTGAAGCCGGAGACGCCGTTCCTGCGGATTGCAGACTTATCGAGGCATCAAGTCTTAAAATCGAGGAGGCCGCTCTGACGGGAGAATCGGTTCCAGTTACAAAAGAAATTGGCAGACTTGCAGACGAAGGAAAAATAGGTCTCGGAGACAGAACAAATATGGCTTACCAAGGTTCAAATGTCGTTTACGGCAGAGGAATTGCCGTAATCACCGCGACCGGCATGGACACTGAAATGGGAAAAATAGCCGACGCTATTGACAAGGCAGCCGATGAGGAGACACCACTTCAGAAGAAATTGGACGGACTCAGCAAAGTTCTGACATGGGCCGTTATAGGAATTTGCGTATTTATTTTTGCGTTCCAGTTAATCGAAAACACAATCAGAGGAATACCTAACGACTTTTCAACAATACTTGATTTCTTTATGATTGCCGTATCTCTCGCTGTCGCCGCTATTCCCGAAGGACTTGTTGCAGTCGTCACCATAGTTCTTTCAATGGGCGTCACAAAAATGAGTCAGAAAAACGCCATTATCAGAAAGCTTACCGCAGTTGAAACTTTAGGATGCACACAGGTAATCTGTTCCGACAAAACCGGAACTCTTACTCAGAACAAGATGACTGTAGTGGACAAATATTGTGAATGCGACGAAAAGAACCTCGCGTCTATGATGTCGCTCTGCACCGATGTTCACGTAAACGATGACGGAACATTAAACGGCGAGCCAACAGAATTGGCGCTTGTAAATTACGCCACGAGCTTAGGACTTGACAAAAATGTTCAGGAAGCTAAAATGCCGAGAATAGGTGAGGCTCCGTTTGACTCAATGAGAAAAATGATGTCCACCGTTCACAATACTCCTAACGGGATCACACAGTTCACAAAAGGAGCTCCAGACGTCATCATCACAAAGTGCAAATATATGATGACAGCGGACAAAGTTGTGCCTCTGACCGACGATATTAAAGAAAAAATTCTGTATAAAAACAAGGAAATGGCAGACAAAGCTTTGAGAGTTCTTGCCTGCGCGATGAAAATATACAGGGAAGAGCCGGAGGCGTATGTCGCTTCAACTATGGAAAAAGACCTTGTTTTCGTCGGACTTGTCGGCATGATAGACCCCGTAAGACCAGAGGTTAAATCAGCAATTCACGAGTGCAGAGGAGCCGGCATTACTCCCGTAATGATTACAGGCGACCACAAGGACACTGCCGTAGCAATAGCGAAGGAATTGGAAATAATCACAGACGAATCGCAGGCTATGACAGGCGCTCAGCTTGAAGAGCTTTCGGACGAAGAATTTGACGAAAAAGTAACCAAGACTTTTGTATATGCAAGAGTTCAGCCGGAACACAAGACGAGAATAGTCAACGCGTGGAAGAAAAAAGGCTATGTTACGGCAATGACAGGCGACGGCGTAAACGACGCTCCGTCTATAAAAGCAGCCGACATAGGCGTAGGAATGGGAATCACCGGTACCGACGTAACGAAAAACGTCGCCGATATGGTTCTTGCCGACGATAATTTTGCCACGATTGTAAACGCTGTCGCAGAGGGCAGAAGAATTTACGATAACATCAGAAAAGCCATTCAGTTCCTGCTGTCTTCGAACCTCGCGGAGGTCATTCTCGTATTTATTGCGACTATGCTGAATTTCGTAATGTTTAAGCCGACTCACCTGCTTTGGATTAATCTTGTAACAGACTGCTTCCCCGCTCTCGCACTTGGAATAGAAAAGCACGAGCCGAATATAATGCGGAGAAAACCGAGAAGGTCGGACGCAAGCATTTTTTCCGACGGTTTAGGCGTGGACACTGTTTATCAAGGTCTGTTGATTACTTTGTTTACATTGTTCTCGTATTTTATCGGAGTAAACTGGAATCATACATTTATAGACACGTTCGCAAATATCGGAAACTGGACTTTTATGGATATCGCCGCCGATTCAGCTCAGGGAATAACAGGTATGACAATGGCGTTCCTGACTCTTTCGATGTGTGAAATGTTCCATTCGTTTAATATGCGTTCGCAGAGACATTCTATATTTACACTTCACAATCAAAACTGGGCTTTGTGGGGTTCGCTTGCCGGTTCGTTCGCCCTGACCGCTCTCGTAATAGAAGTCCCGGCAATAGCCAATATCTTTGATTTTGCCAACCTTGATATTCAGCACTACCTTACGTCAATCTGCGAAGCAATTCTTATTATACCGATTGTCGAGATTATTAAAGCTATCCAGAGATCAATAGCGAAGAAAAAATCCTGACGGAATCTAAGAAAACATTTTCGGCGCCCTATGCGGGCGCCGAATTTTTTCATAATTTAGATAAATGATTATTGGCACCTCAGACAATTTAAAAATTATTAATATATTGATTTGACATTTTTTTTGACTCAAATTATAATAGCAATATTGAACTAAAAAGGAGTGTTTTAATGGAATATTATTCATTCAAAAAACATATAGATAAAACAGAGGAAGGCTCTTATTTTAAAATACAGTTTGAAGTACCGACCGGCGTTAAAAGAATAGATTTGTCATATTCTTATTCATCTCATCAAAAAGGCGGATTAGGCGATTTGAAGCCAAAAAACACAATAGATTTGGGACTTGCCGATGAAAAAGGAAAATTTTTAGGTTGGTCCGGCAGCTCGAAAGATCATATTTACGTCGGAGAAGCAGAATCGGAATCGGGCTATCTTATCGAAAAGATTAATCCCGGGAAGTGGTCGGTCATAGTCGGCGCTTATCACGTTTTAGACGAAGGAGTTGACGTAAATTACAACGTCAAATTTACTTTTGAAAAAAACGAACTTCTTTTCGGCGATCTTCACATACATTCAACAGCTTCCGACGGCGAATATGACAGGTATACTCTCGCCAAAAGAGCAAAAGAAAGCGGTCTTGATTTTATAGCTTTTTCGGATCACAACAATTACTCGGAAAATTTCAGACAGCCGTTTGTTCCGGGAATCACTGTAATTCCTTCAGTAGAATGGACTCACTACAAAGGTCACATGAATTTTTTTGGAGTTGAAAATCCGTTTGAAAATTCATTTATCGCAAACAATGAAAACGAAAAAAGAAAATTGCTGAATTCGGCGCGAGATAAAGGAGCTGTTATTTCGGTAAATCATCCCGATTGCCCATTCTGTCCGTATCTTTGGGATGATGAAGATTATGACATGATGGAAATTTGGAACGGGCCGATGACAAAACGAAACTATAAGGCAATAGAAAGATGGACTAATCTGTTAAAAGCAGGGAGAAAAATTCCAGCGGTCGGCGGTTCTGACTTTCACAAAGACAAATCTTTTGTACTTTTCGCTCATCCGGTAACAGGAGTATTTTCTGAAGGCAGAACGGCAAAAGAAATTATCGACGCAATAAAAAACGGCAGAACATTTATTTCCTCATCTGTGAAAGGACCGAGAATTTACCTTACTTCAGGTTCTGATTTCATGGGTTCCGTCACTAAAAACAAATATTTTTCAGTTCACTGTGAAAATTCCAACGGGCTTTACATCAAATCGGTTAGCGACAAAGGTGAAAAAATTATCTCATCCGGATTGAAGTCTTTTAAGTGTGACAGACTGATAACCGATGAAAAATTCGTCTATCTCAAAGCCGTAAAACCGCTTGCCGGCAAAGAAATTGTCAGGGCGGTTTCAAATCCGATTTATTTTGAATAATACGGTTTTGTAAACAACAGTACATTAAAAAGGGCGCTTAAATTTGGAATAAGCGCCTTTTTTTAAGTTACTGCAAGTTTTATTTACCTTGGGTATCAGCCGCCTTTCATAAGCTTCTTAGCCGCCTGTTCAAAACCGGGAAGCTGGAAAATTCTTCCGAGAGTTTCAAGTAAGCTTCCTATTGCCTTTAAAAATTTAAATAAGAATCCTGTTCTCTGAGGAGTTGTCGTGGAATCATGGGATGAACTTGTGTCCTGAACTTTGTCAACGATCGTATATGTAAACTTCGCCTGAGCGTTGCAATGGTCGGAAAGTGAATAGCCTTCCTCATTCTTCCAGTTTTCATATTTAAAACTGTCGCCCTTATCGGTAAGGGAAATTTTAATTCCGTTGCCGCTCGCGTAAAGTATTCTTTCTATTGAATCATAGTGTCCGATAAGTCCCGTGCTTTCGTCCCAAATATTTGTAACGCCTGCCATTGTCTTGACGTAATCGTAATAAGGCCGGTAAGAGTAGTTTTTGTCGGATACGTTTTCGGAGATATTTTCAAGCGTATTAACCGCCCACGCGTCGTTTAAATGAGCCGCTTCAATAAGATTGGGAAGAAGTTTTGAATCGGAATTGGTGTTGCCTTCCTCCATGATGAAAGCGTTGAAATCGCCGACAACTATTACGCCGTGGTCATAACATCCCGTAGTCTCGTCATAGACGGAATGTTTCATAATGTAGTTCGCAAGCTGTGTAAACTGTTTGGCACGAATTTGATAAGACTCACCGCCGAACGCGTCCGCATGGAGATCGTACACGTCGATATAGTAACCTTTCTCCGGTTCGATCGTAGCAACCATAAATCCCTTGGGGGTCAATGAATCGCCCTCAAGTTCTCCGATACTGGCATTGCCGTCGCCGTTAGAATCGAAAGAATCCATAGACTCTTTCCATTCAACTCTCTTTATGTTGTAAAGATTGTAAAGCGAAAAGATATTGAGTCCGTCGCCGGAAGGAACACCGCCGGACGTCTCGCTCTGATGACATTCTTTGACAGTTGAGCCGGATGTCACGTTTTCGTAATTCGTAAGCTCGGCACGGAAATACTGGTCAAAGTTGAAATCCTCCTGAACGCCTACGATGTCAAATTTAGCCTCGTTGATTTTCTTGCCTATAAGTACGTCGTCGGACAGAGCGTCTCTGTTATGTCCCGCCATAGACGCAGGAATCGGCAGACCGGCTATATTATAGTTTATTACATTAAATGTTCCGGTCGTTCCGACATCAGCGGCAAACGAAAATACCGCCAAAGAAGACAACGCGAGTATTACAGTCAAAATAATGCAAATTGATTTTTTGATAATTTTCATGCGGTTATCATCTCTCTCTACAGATTATGTATATTTACACATATTTATGTTATCAGAAATTAATAAAAATGTCAACACTTACAACTTGCTATCTGAAATAATTTTTGAAAAATTTAAAAAAATCGGGATACAGTTTTATCAATCCGTATCCCTGATTTAAATTTTAGTTGTTTACGCCGTATGTATTCATGTTCGCGTTCTGTTCGTCAAGATTTCTTGCGGCGTGGAATTCTCCGTTCTTGTCATGCATGAAATAGTAGTAGTCTGTATCAGGCGCGTTCAATACGGCTCTTATACTGTCGTCGCCGGGGCTGCAGATAGCGCTCGCGGGATAGGAATCACATGTATATGTATCATAAAGACTGATATATTTCTGTTTATCCGCTTCGGACAATCCTTCTCCGATTGCCTTTGCATAATTAGTTGTAGAGTTGCAGCTCAAGTGCATATTCGCATTTAGACGGTTGATTAATATTGAAGATACAGTAGTCATTTCGTCTTCTTTAGCTTCTTTCTGAACTATTGAAGCTAAAATGACAACCTGGTCGACAGTCATTCCTTTCTTCTTCGCCAACGCCGAATATTCGTCCGTCCACTTTGATTCAAAGTTGTCAAGGAATTTCTTGATTACGCTTTCGGGAGCTTCACCAATGTAGAAGTTATAAGTATCAGGATAAAGATAGCCTTCAAGCTGGTTATATCTTGAGCTGAGATTTGTTCTTGACGAGAGAAAATCATAATCTTTGGAAAAAGAATCGGAGTTCATCGCCTGTCTGAGTTTATCGGGATCGCACACTTCTTTTTCGCCGAGAAGTTTAATTATTTCATCCGCCGTATAGCCTTCCGGGAATGTCAATGTGACGGTCTGAGACTGCGAGTCAATATACTTTATTGAATTAAGCATATTTTCAAGTCCGGATTTTCTTGAAAGAGTATATGTTCCCGGTACATACCCGTCGTCTTTGTACCCCATAGCCTTTGCGCAGATTTTACAGAACCACGCGTTGTGGATCACTCCGTCTTTTTTCAATGTGTCAATAACGGAATCGGTGTCCATATTTTCTGTAATAACGACAGATTTTTCTTCGCCGTCTTTGTCCGATACATGAACCGCAAGAACGTCATTTATACAAGAAACAGCAACAAATGAAACTGCGACAGCGCAAACGAATATAACCGCAATTATTATTCCGACTCGTTTAAAGTTATTTTTTCCTCTAATCCGCTGCGCTTTTTTATGAGAATAATAGCTGTTCCTCTCTTCCGGAGACATTTCGCCGGGATTTTTTTTGCCACGGAATTTCTCGGTTATATTTTCAATTATTTGTTTTTTATTCTTTTTCTCGGAATCTGCCATTTATTTTTTATCCTTATTACCGTTTTTTTCAGACCGCTTTTCATTCGCACGGCTGACCTAAATATATTTTTTCGTTTCCGTCAATAAAATTGCTTTTATTTAAAATACCGTTTAAATCAAGTATCATTCCCTGTTTTTTGACATCAAAATTAAATACGCCGGCAGGAAAATCCGCAGGTAATTTAATCTTAAATTTTTCAGAATTTTCGTTTTTAAGAATATCAAGAATATGATTAAAATTGCCGTATTCGGAAAAACATTCGGTAACACATAGTGTTTCATCATCCGAATGGCATAAAATATATACCCTGTCGCCGTCTTCAAATAAAGCGGATATCGATTTTCCTCCGTCGGATTTTTCGCTTCTTTCGGCAAATTCAAGAAAATCATCGTCAAAATCGGCGTAATTTTTTGACATGATATTTTTTCTCATTTCCGTATATGAAAAGTCAGAACAGAAATATCCTTCCCCCGTCACATTCCGGTTTTTATCAATTTCAATTTTTGTCAAAAACAGAAATTTATCATAAAAAGCGGTAAAAAATCCGAGTTTTCCGTAGTAATCGTAGAGATGTTCCGACGCGGGACATAGGAAAATGAAATCCGTACCGTTCGCCTTGTAATAATCTGCCGATGACTTTATAAGTTTTGACATAAAGCCCTTTTTTCTGAAACCGGGATGAGTTTGAGCGGCATATAGGTATTTAGCCGAATATTTTTTGTTTCCCAAAACGACGTCGGAATTTATCATATAAAAGACCGACGCGATTATACCGTTTTCTTTTATTAAAAACGTATTGTCCGCATCGAAAACAGAATCAAAAAAATCGGATAAAAATTCATCAGTATCTCCGAAAACATTTTTCCAAAGACCGATTAATTCTTCCCTGTCGTCAAGATTAGCTTTTTCCATTTTTCTTTGCTTTATTTTCTTTTCTTATGGCTGCCTTAGATTTTCTTTCTGGAACAGCGGCTATTTCTTCATCCGTCATATTTTTATATTTTCCCCAGTGGTAATGCCTTGCGAACTGGTCGTAGATTGACGGCATATATGAAGCAAGAGCCGCGAATGTCATAATTACGGCTATCACAACAAGGACTTCCATCATAGCGGAAGGAATAACCCATAATTTTTTAAAAGCCCCGACTTCCGGTCCGAAAGCGAAAATCAAAAGCATGACAACATAAAAGGCAACTGTTGCGGCTTTGCCGTAAATCTCCGCCGCGTTAGGTCTCATATTGTGTGCAAGCATAAAAGCGCCGCCGCAGAGCATAAACACATCTTTTGCGATAAACAGAAGAAATACCCATGCAAAAGCATGAACATGGACGTCAGACGCCTGTTTGAATCTAAGGAAAAGCATTAACGCGATTACCGCTACGGTTAATTTATCCGCTATCGGGTCAAGGATTTTACCTAAATTTGAAACCTGATTGAATCTTCTCGCGATCTTGCCGTCGAAAAGGTCAGAAAGCGCAGAAAGACCGAGAACAATTACAGACGCGACAATGTGATCTTTGTAAAACAAGACCGCAAAAACAGGAATAAGAACAATTCTAATCGCGGAAAGAAGGTTTGGAACTGTTTTCCAATTTTCAAACAGAAATCCGAGTTTCTCCTTCATAATTTATGCCTCCTTATTTTCAAGGCGTTCAAAACTAAAATTTAAAAGCCGCCATAGTGATAATTTATTTAACTTTTATTATAATTAAAAGTGAAGATTAAAAGTGAAGTCTTATTTTGAAACAGCCTGAACAAGCTGTGATCCGAGACCGCATATATACGACCCCGAAACAATGTTCCTGAGCGGCGAAATGTAAACCGCCAGCGCGGAAAGAACCGCAGATATTATCAATATATAGACAGCGCTCTTGACAAATCCGAGTATTCCTCCGAAGACATGGTCAACTGTTTTCAAATGCTTTGTCCTCTTCATAGTCTTTCTGATAAAATGCGATATAATTCTGAAAATTATTCCGAATAAAATCATCAAAACAACTATGAAAACAACATTCAAAACCTCTTTGACGACAGGAGCGACGACATTTGCCTCAAGATCCTTAACAGTAGTCACTTTGCTCATTACCGCGGACGATATTTTATCGGGATTTAAAAGTCCGGTAGATTTTATATATTTTGTCAGGTTAGACGGAAGTCCCGATATAACGTCTGCCAAATTTTGTGAAACGCCGTTTACATTGGCGTTGAGAGAGCCGTATTTGCTCTGCAGAGAATTTAAAACGGACGTCCGAAGTACATGGTCATAAAACGATGACGAGACTTTCGGCGACAGAAAAACAGCGAGACCGTATGATAAAAATCCGGAAAAAAGATCTATCACAGTCAGCACAAGTCCTCTCGCATAAGCGGAAAAAACAAATACAAAGAAAAGAATCAATAATATTATATCTAAGATATTAAACATTTTCAACCCTCAGAAAAAGACTCTGTTTCGCTTTCGGGAACTACCGGAACAAAATCAAATTGCTCAGTTTCCGGAACAGATCCCGATTCATCTTCATTATTTTCGGCTTTTTTAATTTCGGTTCTGTCCACATCCCCGACCGCGGAAAATTTATAAACATTGTCCACAGAAAGAATATAATTATACCTGCCTGCCTGGACTATGTCCTCCGCACCTGTATTAAATTTGCCTTTTCCTATGATATCGCCGAATTTAGAATATGTTTCATACGATTTGGAATAGAGAACGGCTGTTCTGTCGTCTGAACAAGAAACGGCTTTCACTTTGCCTGAAAGTTTTGCCTTTCCGAATTTGGAAGCGTCTTTATTGAAAATCAGAAGCTCTGAAGAATCTTTATCTTCGTTTGTATCGCAAATCACCGCAGTGATATCCGAATCCTCCGAAGAAACAAATTCCGGAACAGAACCGCTGAAGGAGTAAACAGACAAAAGATTTTTTTCTTTCGAAACGTAGATTTTTTTATCAGTGACGATAAATATTTCGTTGCCTGAAATAAATTTGATAAAATATACATTGTCGCCGCTGAAACTGAATTTGGCATATTCAGTATTGTAGTCGAAATTCATTACATGAACGAAAGACGAGAGATTCAAATCATCCGCTTTAACAGTTGCAACTGCCAATGTTTTTCCGTCTTTATAAATTTTCGCCGAAACAACGTATTCATCGTCCGTAATCCATTTGTAGATGTTTGTGCCGGAGCTGTCATATCCCATAACAGAGCATTCAATAGTTTTAGCTCCGCTTTTTTCACCGGCAGTAGCGATTATGAAATTTCCGTTTTTAGACACATCTCCGCATATTATCGCATTGTCGGTATTCCCGGAATAAATTACGGACTTATCCAAAAACAATTCAAATGATTTATTTCCGAGGTCGTAGACAAGATCATAATCTCCTGCCGTAGACATACGGGGTGAACCCATAGAAATTGTTTTGTAGCTGTAATCATCGGCCGACGAAGAAAGATAATAAAGCATATCATCTGTCAAGGCGGCAAATCCGGAATTTCTGATATCAAAAGACGACACATTTTTATTGTCGAGGGTGACAATATATTTTGAATTGCGCGATTCCTTCAGTCCCGAAAAACTCTTTTCAAACGGATAGTAAATTATTGTGCCGGTCATATATAAAACCGGAATTAAAATAATTATCGCTGTTAATAATAAAACGACAAACGTTTTTGCAAGATTTTTATTTTGTCTTTTATTTTTTTCCTTTTCTTCCGGGGTCAGTTCCTTTTTTACTTTTTTCGGTTTATTGCTTACCTGTTTGTTTTCGGAAGAAACTATATTATTATTTTTTTCGAAATCTGCATTTTCTTCGCGGTCTGTCTCTTCTTCGTATTCGACATCCTCTTCGTTTTCTTCGTCTTCGTCTTCGTCTGCTTCTTCTTCCTCTTCCTCTTCCTCGGACTCGTCTTCTTCTTCGTTTTCTTCTTTATATTCGGCGTCATCGGGCGATAAATCGGTTTCTTCGGCGTTTTCGTTTTCGCCTTTTTCCTCCTGAATTAACTCTTCCGGCTCTACGGGAGATTTTAAATCTTCTTTTTCCTTTATGATTTCGCTCGAATCGGATTTTTCATCGACTGTGATTTTTTCTTCGGCATTATTTTTTTCTGTCTTTTTGCCTTTCAATTCTTCGGGAATTGGCTCGTGACGTATATTTCTTTTATATATTTCGGTAAATTTATCTTCTACGTTTTTATCCTGCGAAAAGGAGGAATTTTCTTTTTCAGCTTTTTTTATTTCAGAACCGTAAATTCTTGTGTTATCGCCTGCCGAAGAAAATTTAAAATCGTCTTCAGTCGGGAAATCATCGTCCTCAAAAATATCATCCACGTCGGGAAGTGGATTATTTTCTTTCGGATTTTTATTTTTGCCCTGATTTTTATTTTTATTATTGTTTTCGTTTTTCATCTTTTAATACATCCCAAAAAATGACAGAGAAAATATTGATAAATGTAAAAATATGTTTTTATTCAGTAGTAAATAAACGATAAATAATTGATAATCGGAAATAATCATTTTTCATATAATACTCTGTTCAGATACAGTCCCTGAGGAGGGGCTGTGATACCGGCAAGAGATCTGTCCTTAGACAAAATTATTTTTTTTATATCATCCGGGTCTATTTTGTTTTCTGAGACATTTACAAGCGTTCCCGTCATTATTCTGACCATATTGTAGAGAAATCCGTCGGCTGAAACGGTAAATTTTAAAATATCACCGTCTCTTTCAACTTTTGCATCTGTTACGGTTCTGACAGTATCGACTACAGAAGAACCGGTAGAACAAAATGAGGCGAAATCGTATTTGCCGATAAAATTAATAGCGGCCTTATTCATCAGTTCCTCGTCAAGCTTGTATTTATAAAGCCATACTCTGCCGTTTAAAAAAGGATCTCTGACAGAGCTGTTTCTAATCAGATAAATGTATTCTTTTGATTTGCAGTCATATCTTGAATGAAAATCAGCGTCGACCTCGTCGCAGCTTATCACAGAAATATCGTCGTCAATATTAGCGTTTACTGCGTCAACCGTTTTTCCACACGGAATAGTTTTATTCGTATGAAAATTGCAATAATATTCATTTGCATGAACTCCGGCGTCTGTTCTCGAACATCCGTAAACGGGAGAATTATCACCGAAAATTCTGTCTACGGCTTTTTGAATTTCTCCCTGAACGGATTTTGCATTTTCCTGAATCTGCCAGCCGTGGAATTTTGTGCCGACAAATTTTAATTTCAATCTCAAATTTCTCATTAATATTTTAATTATTTAAGTCAGATAACATGCGTGAAAAAATGATTCAAAATAATTATTCCGGCATAGAGAACCGCAAGAACTGTAAATGATATGTAATCTCTCCATGAAAGCGTCATTATTTTAAGTCGGGTTCTGCCTTCGCCGCCGTGGTAGCATCTGCACTCCATTGCAAAGGCAAGCTCATAAGCACGTCTGAAAGAATTTACAAAAAGCGGTACGAATATAGGTATAAGAGCCTTTGCCCTGTTTATTACGCTTCCGTTTCCGAGATCCGCGCCTCTTGCCTTCTGCGCGTTCATAATTTTTCCTATCTCATCGTTTAATGTAGGTATAAAACGAAGAGCGATAGTCATCATCATCGCAAGCGTGCCGACAGGAACATGTATTATTTTAAGCGGAGAAAAAAGTCTTTCCATTCCGTCTGTCAGAGAAGTGGGCGATGTGGTGTAAGTTAAAAGAGAGGAATATAATATTAGAACTATTATCCTTACGCAGATGAATATCGAGTTTGATAATCCGCCTGTCGTTATTTTTATTTTCCAAAATTCAACTAATGTTTCGCCGGTCTTCACATAAAAAAGCTGTATTACTGCCGTTATTATTATCACGAAAATAACGGCTTTAAGGCCTTTGAAAATAGTTTTGAACGGAATTTTAGAGACAAAAACGCATAAAATCGCGGCTAATGTGACAACTGCGAGCGATTCAAATGTTTTGCAGACAAATATGGCGATAATCGCTCCGAATGAAAAAACGAGCTTTGCCCTCGGATCCATTTTGTGAATATAAGAATCTCCGGGAAAAAACTGACCAATAGTTGCGTCTCTCAGCATTTTTTCTCCCCCTTTTCCTTAAAATACGAAAAGAGGACTTCTTCCGCTTTTTCTATTGTATATACGGCGGGGTTTAGTTTATATCCTTTTTTTATCAATCCGGACACAATGTAAGTCATCTGAGGAATATTCAGCCCGAGACTCAATAATTTATCCGCCTGAGAGAAAACAGAATCCACATCGCCGTCCATCGCAACTTTTCCGTGATCAATTACCACTACTCTTTCCGCATAAGCGGCGACATCCTCCATGGAATGAGAAACAATTATAACCGTGCTGCCTGTTTTTTTTCTGTAATTTGAAATAAGAGAAAAAATATTTCTTTTTCCCCTCGGGTCAAGACCTGCAGCGGGTTCGTCCATAATAAGGACTTCCGGTTCCATCGCCATTACTCCGGCTATCGCCACTCTCCTTTTTTCTCCGCCTGAAAGATCAAACGGAGATTTATTGAGCAATTCGTCTTTGACACCTGCGTATCTCGCGGCGGATCTGACCATTCTGTCGATTTCATCGTTATTTTTGCCCATATTTTTTGGACCGAATGATATATCCTTATAGACCGTGTCCTCGAAAAGCTGATACTCTGGATATTGAAAGCAGAGACCTACTTTAAACCTGACGTCCCTTTGAGTATCCTTGCTTTTATTTATATCATTTCCGTTGAACAGTATTCTGCCTTTCTGAGGTTCAAGAAGAGCGTTGAAATGCTGAATAAGAGTAGATTTTCCCGAACCGGTATGACCTATTATGCCGACAAATTCACCTTTCTCTATGGAAAGACTGACATTGTCAAGCGCCTTTGTCTCAAACGGGGTTCCGGCTCCGTATGTATAAGTCACATTCTCGGCTTCAAGTATTTTCATTTGGTCGGTAATAATTCAACTTTCTAAAAATTTATTTATTAACGTAATTTGAATACGCATTTATAAAATCATCCGGCGTAAGTATTCCGTCGGGCAGCTTCATTCCTTTTTTTCTTAAATCCGATGCGAGCCTCGCCGAGTCCGGGAGAGAAAGTCCGGCATTTTCCAAAATTTTTTCCTCGGCAAAAACCTGTTTGGGGGTTCCCTCCGCAACTTTTTCGCCGTTTGTCATCACGATTATTCTGTCGGCAAGAACAGCCTCGTCCATATAGTGGGTGATTAAAACTATCGTAAGACCGAGCTCTTTATTTAGTTTCTGCATATACTTTACGACTTCTCTTCGTCCCTGAGGGTCGAGCATAGCAGTGGGCTCGTCGAGGACGATACACTCTGTTTTCATAGCCATAATGCCTGCGATTGCCACTCTCTGCTTTTGACCGCCCGAAAGTTTATGCGGTTCAGAAAATCTGTACTCGTACATTCCGAGAGCTTTTAGAGCCTCGTCAACTCTCTGCCTTATCTCCTTCTGCGGAACGCCGAGATTCTCCGGTCCGAATGCGACATCTTCCTCTACAACAGTTGCCACAAGCTGATTATCCGGGTTCTGAAAAACAACGCCTACGGTCTGTCTTATCTTAAGTTCGTTATCTTCGTCGGCGGTATCCATACCGTTTACGAGAACATGACCGCTTTCGGGAACGATAATAGCGTTTGAAAGCTTTGCTATCGTCGATTTTCCGGAACCGTTATGACCGAGGATCGCGATAAATTCACCCTTATGTATGTCAAGATTAAAATTCTTTATCGCAAGCGGCAGAGAAATTTCTTCATCGTCCGACTCATAACGGTAATTAACATTTTTAAAACTGATTATAATGTCGTCGTTCATTTAACACCTAAAATTAAATCATGTAATAAATGATTTAGTCCAAACTGCGGTTGAACCGCACGGAAGAAACAGACCGGAATCTTTAACGGGAAGACCGAGTTCATATGAACGGGTATTTCCGCCGAATTTTTTTTCAAGTACGAAAGAAAGAATATATTCCATAACAGACGGCGAAAGACCGGTAGTGTAAGAATTTAACAGAAGAGCTTTTGAATTTTCAGTCAGAAGTTTGGAACATTCAAAAACAAGCTCGTAAATTTTATCTTCGAGTTTCCACACTTCTCCGCCGGGACCTCTGCCGTAAGACGGAGGATCCATTATTATGATGTCGTATTTATTGTTTCGTCTTATCTCTCTTTCGACAAATTTAAGGCAGTCATCGACAAGCCACCTGACCTGCCCGCCGGAGACGCCTGACGACAAAGCGTTTTCCTTTGCCCACGACGTCATACCTTTAGATGCGTCTACATGAGTGACCGCAGCTCCCGCTTTAAGTGCGGATACGGTAGCCGCGCCTGTATAGGCGAAAAGATTCAATACCTTAGGCTGTCTGTTTTCGGTTTCCAAAGTGTTTTTTATTATCTTTTCGCACAATTCCCAGTTGACAGCCTGCTCGGGGAAAAGTCCTGTATGCTTAAATCCCATATTTTTAACATTGAATTTAAGCCGACCGTATGAAATTGTCCATTTTTCGGGTATTTTATTGTAAAACTCCCAATGGCCTCCGCCGGTAGACGACCTGATATACCTCGCGTCGGCTTTTTTCCAGAGATAATCTGTCTTTGGAGTATGCCAGATTATCTGCGGATCCGGTCTTATTAGCAAGACATTGCCCCATCTTTCAAGCTTTTCTCCGTCTGAGCAGTCGATAATCTCGAAATCTTTCCAATTATCTGCTATTTTCATTTTTTCAGAGAAGTTTATCCTTTACTACGTCTGCAATCATATCGGAAAGTCTGTCAATCTTTTCAAGGTCCTTGCCCTCAAGCATGACTCTGATTAAAGGCTCTGTGCCCGAAGCTCTTACCAATACCCTGCCTTCGTCACCGAGTTCTTCCTCGGCTTTCTTTATGGCTATTTTGATATCCTCGTCTTCATTGAGCCTGTGTTTTCCGAATGCGGAAACTTTTACATTTTTAAGTATCTGAGGATAGATGTCGATTTCTTTGGCGAGCTCTTTCAGAGATTTGCCTGTTTCCCTCATAATATTCAAAACCATTACGGCAGAAAGCTCTCCGTCGCCTGTTGTGGCATGGTCGAGGAATATAATATGTCCCGACTGCTCGCCGCCGATTGAATAGCCTTTTTCAAGCATTCTTTCAAGCACATACCTGTCGCCGACTTTTGTCGCCTCGAAATTAATACCCTCGTTTTCGCAGAATTTTCTGAGACCCAGATTTGACATTACCGTTCCGACAAGAGTATTGCCGTTTAACTTGTTTTTAGTTTTATAATATTTTGAAGCGATCGCCATAATCTGGTCGCCGTCTACAACAGTACCGTCCTCGTCTACACATAGAAGCCTGTCCGCGTCGCCGTCAAATGCGAATCCGACTTCATAATCATGAGCCTTTACAAATTCGGAAAGACCTTCGATATGGGTGGAACCGCAGTTCAAATTAATATTGACTCCGTCCGGATCGGCATTTAATATTATTGCCTCTGCTCCTATCTGCTTAAAAAGCTGACTTGCCGTAACAGATGCGGAACCGTTGGCGCAGTCAACAGCGGCTCTTATTCCGTAGAACTGACTGACCGCCGCGGACGCAAGATGATTTATATAATCTCTTTTTGCGTTTACGGCTCGTGTAACTTCACCTACGTCGCCGCCTATCATTACCGGAGGCTGTCTCACTTCATCAAGAATAATAGCTTCTATTTCGTTTTCCATCTCATCCGGAAGCTTATAGCCGGAGGACTGAAAAATTTTAATTCCGTTGTACTCGCACGGATTGTGAGACGCCGAAATCATTACGCCCGCGTCATAATTGTACGTTTTCACGAGGTACGCGACCGCAGGAGTCGGAACAACACCGAGCATAAGAACATCCGCTCCGACGCTGCAAAGTCCAGACGCCAACGCACATGCGAGCATATCACCTGATTTTCTTGTGTCCATTCCAATCAAAACCTTAGGTCTTGATTTTGTATTTTCCGCAAGAACCATTGCCGTGGCTCTTCCTATTCTCATGGCGAGCTCGCCTGTTATTTCCGTATTTGCTATTCCTCTGGCGCCGTCGGTGCCGAATAATCTTCCCATAAAAATTTTTCTCCTTGAATTGTTAATATCGATTTAATAAAGATCCTGCTGACCCGGTTTCACTATGCCTAAATGATTATAAGCGGCGTCTGTCACGATCCTGCCTCTCGGCGTTCTTCCGAGAAAACCTATCTGCATCAAATACGGCTCGTAGACATCTTCGATGGTTATGGACTCTTCTCCTATTGCCGCTGCAATCGTATCAAGTCCGACGGGTCCGCCGTTGTAATTTTTAATCATAGTCATTAACAAAAGTCTGTCTATGTTGTCAAGACCGAGCTCGTCTATCTCCATTTTTTCAAGCGCCATGCAGGCAGACTGTTTTGTGATAACTCCTTCTCCCAAAACCTCGGCGTAATCCCTTGTTCGTTTGAGAAGTCTGTTGGCTATTCTCGGTGTTCCTCTCGAACGAGACGCTATCTCATATGCTCCGCTGTCGTCGATATCTATTCCGAGTATTCTCGCGCTCCTTTTTACTATCTGCGCAAGTTCCGACGGTTTGTAGAGTTCAAGTCTGAGTATTACGCCGAATCTGTCGCGAAGCGGAGCGGAAAGCTGACCGGCTCTCGTCGTTGCCCCTACCAATGTGAATCTTTTAAGGTCAATTCTGATTGATCTCGCCGCAGGACCTTTGCCGATTATTATGTCAATCGCGCTGTCCTCCATTGCCGGATAAAGAACTTCTTCCACCGACCTTGACAATCTGTGTATTTCATCAATGAAAAGCACGTCGCCGTCATTTAAATTTGTAAGTATAGCGGCTAAATCGCCCGGTTTTTCTATTGCAGGTCCCGATGTAATTCTTATCTGAACACCGAGTTCATTTGCGATAATTCCTGCCAAAGTTGTTTTCCCGAGACCGGGAGGGCCGTAAAGTAAAACGTGGTCAAGAGCTTCGCCTCTCTGCTTTGCGGCGTCAATATAGACACGCATATTTTCCTTGACCTTTTCCTGTCCGATATATTCTTTTAATGTTTTAGGACGAAGACCCGCCTCGGTATCGTCATCGGCGCTGTTGAAATCAGGCGATACCATTCTGTAATCTTTATTTTCTTCTGCCATATATTATCACTTAAAGTTATATAATTATTGAAATACTTTAATCAGATGAGCGTGTCCATTTCGGACAACGCTTTTTTTATCATCTCCTCGACCGAAAGATTTTTATCAAGTCCTGAGACAATTTTAACCGCGTCTGACTGAGTATATCCGAGGTATAAAAGCGCGCTGACGGCTTCCTCGGCGTTGGACGAAAGGACTGAACCCGATTCGGGTATGTTATCGTCGGTTTCAGCGGAATCGGAATAAGCTTTAAGCTTTCCTTTTAATTCCATACAGATTCTCTGCGCGCCTTTCGCTCCTATTCCCTGAGCCTTCGATATTGTTTTGTAATCGTTCTGATTTACGGCTCTCGCAAGAGATTCCGGCGTCAAAGACGAAAGAACCGAAAGCGCGACTTTATTGCCGACTCCGCTTACATTGAGGAGAAGTTTGAAAACATCGAGTTCTTTTTCGTCATAAAATCCGTAGAGTTCAATCGCATCCTGTCTGACGGACATATATGTGTAAAGCGTGGCTTTTGAACCGACCGGTCCGAGTTTAGTCAATGTGTTGTATGACACGTAGCACAGAAAACCTGCGCCGTTAACATCGATAGCCGCATAATTTAAATCCTTTTTTAAGATTGTACCTGTCAAAGAATAAAACATAATATCAAATAAAACCTGAAAAATTATTGTAAACTGCTGAGCCTGCCTATGACTGAGCCGGCAGAATGAGCGCAGCAGATAGCCATCGCGAGCGCGTCGGCGGTATCGTCGGGCTTCGGAACGGAATCGAGATTTAAAATAATCCTCGTCATTTCCTGAACCTGTTTTTTCTCGGCTCTTCCGTATCCCACAACAGACTGTTTAACCTGAAGAGGAGTGAACTCGCAAATTCTCATATCGTGCTGTTTCGCCGCAAGAAGGATAACCCCCCGCGCCTCGGCAACATAAATCGCCGTCTTTTGGTTTGTGTTGAAATAAAGCTTTTCAACTGACATTGCCTCGGGCTTAAATTTATCTCCAAGATAGTTAAGTCCGTCATAAATTTCAACGAGTCTTGAATTAAAATCCGTATGAGCCTCGGTAGTTATCGCGCCGTAATCAACTACGGAAAAATGATTATTGAGATAATCAATAATGCCGTAGCCGACGATTGCATATCCGGGATCTATTCCAAGTATTCTCAAAACAGTTTTCTCCAAAAGTACAGTTATTTAGGTTATTATATCACAATTTATAACGTCTAACAATATTTATATTAAAATAAATATTATTATTTTAGAGATAATAATATAAATAAAGTTGAAAAAGTCAGCAGAATATGATAAATTAAATACATTAAAACTTTAATCAATCGGAGTGAAAATCAATGTCTGAATACTTGCACGCGAAGCACGCGAAAAATGAAGATTATGAAAAATTGGTAGAGCTTATGGACACAGCTTTCTCATTTCCAAATTATTCTTTTCCGGATCTTCTTCCGAAGCTTTACAATAAAGACAGAAACGATATTTCTCAGCAGCTTTGCGTTGATGTAAACGGTGAATTTCGTTCGACAATAGGACTTTTTTACAACACGGTAGACGTATGCGGCGAGAAAATCAAGTCATGCGGAATAGGAAATGTCTGCGTAAAAAAAGAATACAGAAACCAAGATTATATGAAATTCAATATGTCTTGCGCCATGGATGAGATAAAGCAAAAATTCACGGATTTCGCTTTTCTTTCGGGTCAGCGCCAGAGGTACGGATATTATTCTTTTGAGTTGGGCGGCGTTTCATATTCTTTTGATTTCAAAACGGTAAATGTAAAGCATCTTTTTGGAAAATACGAAAAATGCGGTTGTGAAGCGATAGAATTGAAAGATAACGACAGCTGCGAAGAACTGATAAAAATCAACGAAAACAGACCATGTCATTTTGACAGAAAAAAACTTCCTGTAAACGAAATATTGAGGTCATGGTTTGACAAGCCGTACAAAGTGATGAAAGACGGCGGATTCATAGGTTATTTTGTGGCGGAGAAAAATCCGGAAAATATCAATGAGATTGGATATACGGATGAAAAATACATACCTGACATATTGAGAACAGCGCTTGACATTTCGGGAAAAAATATCATACGGGTTTCCTGCCCTCCATTCGATACTCCTCTTTATGATTTTCTCACAAAATACGGCGATAATTTCTATATCAGATCATCTGAACAGTTCTCCGTTTTAAATTATCAGAAAATTATAAGAGCGTATTTAAACCTCGAAAAAACATATAAAAATCTTGCCGACGGAGAGACGGTTCTTCTTATTAATACGCCGATATTCCCCGAAAAAATATACATCGGAGTAAAAAACAACAATGTTACAGTCGAAGACACAAATCTGCCGGCTGATATTCAGCTTGAACATTTAGAGGCAATGAGACTTCTTTTCTCAATATCGAGTGAAAAACGAAGATTGTTAAATCCGGCCGCAGCCTCATGGTTCCCGCTGCCGCTTTATGTATGGCCTTCTGATTCGGTTTAAAAAAAATAATAAAATATCAAAAGGGACTGTCAGAAAAACCAGTCCCTTGTAATTTTTATTCTTCGTCGTCGGTTCTTGTCAATATCGGCTCCGCTCCGTTTTTTACGCAGTCCGCCGTGATAGTTACGCCCGTAATCGATTCATCAGACGGAACGCTGAACATGACGTCAAGAAGCGTGCTTTCCATAATAGCCCTGAGACCTCTCGCGCCTGTATTCCTCTCAATCGCAAGATCTGCCATTGCGTCGAGCGCGTCATCCTCAAATGTCAATTTTACATTGTCCAATTTAAAAAGCTCTGTATACTGCTTTACGAGAGAATCCTTTGGTTCTTTAAGTATCTTTACAAGCGCTTGCCTGTCAAGATTTTGAAGAGCGGCAATTACCGGAAGACGACCGACCAGTTCGGGAATAAGACCGAACTTAACAAGATCCTGAGGAATTACTTTGGTCATTATCTTATCGTAATCGATATTCTCTTTTGTAAGAATATTCGCTTCAAATCCCAAAACGTTGGAGCCGAGTCTTCTTTCGATTATTTTTTCAATTCCGTCAAAAGCTCCGCCGCAGATAAATAATATATTTTTTGTATCTATTTGAATAAATTCCTGCTGAGGGTGCTTTCTGCCGCCCTGAGGAGGGACATTAGCTATTGTTCCCTCAAGGATTTTCAGAAGAGCCTGCTGAACGCCCTCACCCGATACGTCTCTTGTGATAGATGTATTTTCGGATCTTCTCGAAATTTTATCTATTTCATCGACGTATATTATTCCGCGTTCCGCCTTGTTAATATCGTAATCGGCAGCCTGAATAAGTCTAAGCAGAATATTTTCGACATCCTCGCCGACATAGCCTGCCTCCGTCAGCGTTGTGGCGTCGGCTATCGCAAAAGGAACGTCTAAGGTCTTTGCAAGAGTGCGCGCAAGAAGAGTTTTTCCTACTCCTGTCGGACCCAAAAGCAAAATATTGCTTTTCTGAATATCGACATCGGAATCATCAGATGAAAAAACTCTCTTGTAATGATTGTAAACCGCGACGCAGAGAGCTTTTTTTGCATCGTCCTGCCCTATTACATATTCGTCAAGTGTCTTTTTGAGTTCTGCCGGCTTTGGAAGATTATCATAATAATTTTCATGAACTGTTTTTTCTTCATCATCGTCGTCCGATTCAAAAGCATAAACGTAAAGTTTCGCTATGCAGTCTTTGCATATACAGACGCCAGAAGGCATTTCGTAAAGCTGGGAAACCTGACTGCCTGTCCTGCCGCAAACCGCGCATCTCGGTTCCTGACCGGGTCCGTTATTGTATTCTGCCAATTTCTTTCTCCGTGCACTATTTATTATAAACAGTTAATAATACTTATAATTTCATCAAAAGGAGCATTATCGAAAATGCTCCTTTTAAATTAAACATTTTTTATCTATGGTCAATAATCTTATCGATGATACCGTAGTCAAGAGCCTCGTTTGGAACCATCCAATTATCTCTTTCGGTATCCTGAACTACCTGCTCGTATGGCTTGCCTGTGTTCTCGGCAAGTATTCTGTTGAGCTGTTCCTTTGTTCTCAGTACATCCTTCATAGCTATTTCCATATCGGTAGCCTTGCCCTGAGTACCGGATGCAACCTGATGTATCATTATTTTGCTGTTGGGAAGAGAATATCTCTTTCCTTTTGTTCCGGCAGCGAGAAGAAATGCTCCCATAGACGCCGCAAGACCCATGCATATTGTAGATACATCCGGTTTGATGTAATTCATCGTATCGTAAATGGCGAGACCGGCCGTTACGCTTCCGCCGGGGCTGTTGATGTAGAGTGAAATATCCTTTGTGGGATCCTGACCTTCAAGGAAAAGGAGCTGAGCTACCACAAGGCTTGCCGTAACATCGTTCACCTCATCTGAAAGAACTATGATTCTGTCATTTAAAAGACGGGAATATATATCATAGGCTCTCTCGCCTCTATTTGTTGTTTCTATTACTGTAGGTACTAATGCCATCTTAAATACCTCCTAATGGCCCAATGAAAATTTCTGAAATAATTCCTGACATTTCAAGACTTAAACCGCGGAAACTGTCTATGAGACCAATATTAGAGATTAATCTTAAATAAAACTTGAAAAGTCAAAAAAAGTCAAATTATTAGCCTTTGTTTGACTTTCAAGCAAACATCAGAAAAATTTCAGATTATTCCTCTGTTTTTTCTTCAGACGAATCCTCTTTTTTATCGTCGGACGAGTCGGCTTTTTCGGACTCATCGTCTTTCTTCTCTTCGGGCTTGGGGGCTGTGGCTACAGCTGCTTTGACAACTAAATCAATCGTCTTTCTTCTGATTATATTGTCAAGTATAGTCTCTTTGGAAACTGCCTCCTTGAATTTGTCGGGCTCCATGTTGTAATTTTTGGCAAGAGTATTAACCTCTTCCTCATACTCTTCATCAGAAGCTTCGATATTTTCCGCCTTTGAAATATATTCGAGAGCAAGGTCAACCTTGACGTTTTTCTCTGCTCTGTCGTGATAAAGCTGAGCGAAATACTGCTCGGTCATACCGGTATATTTCATATACTGCTCAAGCGAAACGCCCTGACTCATTCTGAGGTTGTAATCGAACTCATTCATCATATCCTGAACAGCTCTTTGAGTCATTCCGTTTGGAATGGTGTTTGTAACCTTTTCGGAAAGCTTGTCAAGAACGTTGTTTCTGAAATCTGTCTCTGCCTGATTTTCTCTGGCCTCGGTAATGTTTTTCTTTGTATCCGCCCTGAGTTCGTCGATGGTATCAAACTCCGAAACATCCTTTGCGAAATCATCGTCGAGAGCGGGAAGCTCTTTGATTTTTACTTCTTTGATTTTAATTGAGAATACAGCTTCCTTGCCTGCGAGATCCTCTGCGCCGTAATCAGACGGGAATTTTACCGTGATGTCAAACTCTTCACCTGTTTTATGACCGATAAGCTGATCCTCAAATCCGGGTATAAACGAACCCGAACCGATTGTAAGGTCATAGTCCTCCGCGCTTCCGCCGGCAAACTCCTTGCCGTCGATTCTGCCCTTGTAGTCGATTGTGGCAATATCGCCCGACTCAACAGGTCTTTCCACCTCCGTGAAACGGGCGTTGTCTTCCTGCTGTTTTTTAAGCTCGTTTTCAACGTCCTCGTCTGTCACAACAACCTCGGCTTTTTCAGCCTCTATCCCCTTGTAATCATCTATTTTGACCTCGGGCTTCACATCAACTTTAAAGGAAAGCTCAACGCCTGTTTCATCAATAGTATTGATTTTAAATTCCACTGGGTTGTCGACAGCTTCTACGTTATTGTCCTTTATATCCTTTTCATAAACATCGGGGAAAACAGAATCGAGAGCAGATTCATAAAACGCCTTTCTTCCGTATTCCTTTTCGATGATTGCTTTGGGAGCTTTTCCTTTTCTGAATCCGGGAACTGTAATTCTTTTTCCTTCTTTTCTAATCTCGTCGTCTACAGCTTTTTTAAAAGTCTCAGCGTCTATGGTCATTTCAACAGAAACCTGATTTTCGGCTGTTTTTTCCACTGATTTAAAGCTCATATGTTTTTCTCCTTTTTCACACATGATAATTGCGCATCGGCCGCCGTCAATAGCGTTATAAGTTTTCTGCTTTTTTCAGACAGAATAACCGACATTTTATTACAAGACGCAAATCATGTCAAAATTCAACTGATATATTATATCAAAACTTAAGTATTTTTTCCATACCCATTATAAAAAAATTATAATTTTAAGGTAAAATTTTAACGAAAAAATCAGCTGTCTTTTGTTGATTTTTTAATATTTTTCGATAAGCACCGGACAAAAACCAATATGGTCGCATGAAACGAGCGAAAATTGAATACCGTCCGATAAAACGCGGTCGAATCTTCCTGTTCTGTCGCCGTGTATATGCCCGAAATAGCAGCGTTTAATTTTTCTTTCAACTATCGTTTCATAAACAGGTCCGCCGAACGATTCGCCGTCAAAAGGAGGATAATGAAGGAACACTACCGGCTCGCCGCCGAGTTTCAGACCCGCGTCGATAGATGTTTCAAGTCTCTGTTTTTCCCTCAGCATGATTTTTTTATCTTCTTCGGGTTTTTCAGACTGATTAAACCATCCTCTTGTTCCGCAGACGGAAATATTTCCGCATAAAACAGCGTCGTTGAATAATATCGTTATCGTATTGAAATTATTGAGTTTCAAAAAATTATCGATTTTATTTCTCGTCGACCACCAAAAATCATGATTGCCTTTTATTAAAATTTTTCTGCCCGGAAGTGAATTTAAAAATTCAAAATCGGTTTTCGTCTCCTCTAATTTCATTGCCCATGAAATATCGCCGGGAATTACAACATCATCTGTATCGGAAATAATCCTGCGCCAGTTTTTCTCTATTTTTTCAACGTAATTATCCCAGCCTTTGAACACATCCATAGGCTTGTCCGAACCTAAAGAAAGATGAGTATCGGCAAGCGCAAAAAGCGACATAAGATACTCATCTCCTTATCATTTTTTATTTTCTGTCAAATTAGATTTTCAACATGCCAAAAACGACTTTTCTCATAGAGTCGATGTCGTTTCCGCAGTTAATGTTGAACCTTATAGGTTTGTCTTTGAGCGATGAAAGCTGAGTCGGAGCTTTAATTCCTGTAAGTTTTTCAAGCTCTGAAAGATTTTCAAAGTCGTCGGAACCCGCGTGGCCGTTCAATGCGGTCATAACGCTTGTGCAGAATTTAAACGGGCTTGCGGTAGACGCGATAACAACGGGAGTATCGTCGCCTGTCTTTTTGACATAGTCGTTTAAAACTTTGATTGCGACTGACGTATGAGTATCGGCAAGATAGCCGAACTTGTCATATGTTTCCTTAATCGTTGCCATAGTTTCATCGTCGGAGCAGAATCCGCCGTAGAATCTGTCGGCAACAGCTTTGTGAACCTCATCCGAAACAGCGAATTTTCCGGTTTCTTTTAGAGAAGAATAGAGTTTTCTGACTTCTTCGTCATCGCCGCCGTACAAGGTAAAAATAAGCCTTTCAAGGTTTGAAGAGATAAGAATATCCATTGACGGAGAAATAGTGGAATAGAATTTTCTGTTCCTGTCGTATACGCCGGTATTTATGAAATCGGTGAGGACGTTGTTTGAATTTGAAGCGCATATCAGTTTATTTACCGGAAGACCCATTCTGACAGCATAATTTGCGGCGAGGATGTTTCCGAAATTACCGGTGGGGACTACTATATTTATCTTCTCGCCCAAAGAAATTTGATCTTTATTGAGAAGGTCGCAGTAAGCCGAAAAATAGTAGACTATCTGAGGGACAAGCCTGCCCCAGTTTATCGAATTGGCAGATGAAAATACAAGATTGTTTTCATCAAACACCTTTTTTGTTTCCTCATCTGTAAATATCGCCTTAACTCCGGTCTGGGCGTCGTCGAAATTTCCGTTTACAGAGCAGACGCCGACGTTTGAACCTTCCTGTGTCTGCATCTGACGCTGCTGCATCGGACTGACTCCGGAATTGGGATAAAACACCAAAATTTTAGTGCCGTCTACATCCTTGAATCCTTCAAGAGCCGCCTTGCCCGTGTCTCCCGATGTAGCGACAAGGATAACAATGTCCTTATTTTTGAGCGTGCGTTTTGCGGAACCTTTTAGAAGATAAGGAAGAAGCTGAAGAGCCATATCCTTAAAAGCGCATGTGGGTCCGTGCCACAGCTCGAGAATATTTACATTGTCGTGAATATTTACTACCGGAGCAACAGCGGCAGACGAAAATTTTCCGTTTCCGTACGCGTTATCGACGTAATCGGAAAGTTCATCCTCGTCAAAATCCTCAAGATAAAGTCCGAGAATTTTTTTAGCTCTGTCCTGATAACCGAGTTCCTTCAAATCGTCGATAAATTGAAGCGATACAGTCGGGACGGAAGTCGGAACGAAAAGTCCTCCGTCAGACGAAATGCCTCGCGTAATCGCTTCAGCGGATGTAATACGTTTTTTTGTGTCTCTTGTGGATGTATAATCCATGGTATTTCCTTTCGAATGAAAATTTCCCGCGATGATGAAATAAATTCTGTAAAGCTGAAATGATTATTAATTTTCATAAATTATCATATTTATGAAAATATGAATTTCAGCATACAAAGTTATTATAAAAGTTAACATCTGATTTGTAAAGTAAAATTTAAAAAATAATTTATCTTTTGTCCGGGCGCAGAAGATAAATTTCAAATCAATATATTTGTATGCGGCATGGAAAATAAAGGTCTTTAATCTGTTAAGCTCCCCCGAAAAAAAATACGGGGAGCGCGTTTTATTTAAGTCCGAGTTCGCTTGAAACTTTATCCGCGTCAAGCTTCAAAATTTTGGAAATACCCTTTTCCTGCATTGTTACGCCGTAGAGGATATCCGCCTGTTCCATAGTTCCTCTTCTGTGAGTGATGAGAATAAACTGCGTCTTGTCGTCAATGCTTTTAATATATTTCGCGTATCTTACAACATTCACGTCGTCAAGAGCCGCCTCAACCTCGTCGAAAATGCAGAAAGGCGCGGGCGTCACTTTTAGCATAGCGAAAAGAAGAGCTATTGCGGTGAGACCTTTCTCTCCGCCGGAAAGAAGATTAAGATTTCTTACGTTTTTGCCGGGAGGCTGAGCCCTTATTCCTATCTCCGATTCGAGAATATTATCCTTATCTTCGATATAAAGTTCCGCTTTTCCTCCTCCGAAAAGTTCAATGAAAGTATCGGCAAAATACTTATTAATGAGATCAAATTTTTCCGAAAAACGTTCCTTCATCGAACTTGTGAGGTCAGAAATCAATTTTCTCAATTCGTCTCTCGATTTTTTCACGTCGTCAATCTGACATGACATAAAATCAAATCTTTCGGAAACCTGTTTATATTCCTCAATAGCTCCTGTATTGACGGAGCCGAGAGAATTGATTTCAGATTTGATGGAACTCAGTTTTTTTCTCGCCTCCGCAACTGTTCCGAGTTTGATATTCAAACCTTCCGCTTCTCTTACAGTCAATTCGTATTCTTCTAAAAGCTTATTTCTCAAATCGGAAGAACTCTGTTCAAGGCTGTTTTTCTTTTCCTCAAGTCTTACAATCTCGGAGGAAAGTTTTTCTTTCAAGTCGTTTTTGTCCCTTTCCTCCTGTCTTAAATCAGCCGTTCTCGATTCAATTTCGCTTCTGCGGGAATTTAAAGCAGAAATTTCATCTGATATTTTTTTCTTTTCGGATCTTAAAGATTCGCTTTCCTTTCTGAGAACATCGTTTTTATATTTAATCTCCTCATTTTTTTCCGCTAAAATTCTGATTTGTTCATCGGCTCTTTTTTCAAAGTCTTTTCTGTCGGTTTTCTGCTGACGCAAAACGGCAAGCGAAGAAACTATATTATCTCTGTCTTTTTCAAGACCTGCATATTTTAAATTGGCTTCGTTTATTTTTTCGCCGAGAGAACTGATATTTTCTTCAAGAGACTTTTTCTCTGCGGCGGCTTCTTCGTTCATCCGCCTTATTTTCGCGTATTCATCTTCATATTCCGACTGTTTTTTTCTGAAATTATCTATATCGGTTTTCAGTTTTTCAGTTCTTTCGGAGGCGGAACCGGTTTCGTCGGAAAGCGAAGAAATGACGTTTTTTGCGGCGTTGATCCTCTCTTCGTTTACTGATAAATCAGAAAGTAATTTTGTCTTGACGTCCTTGGATTTTTCAATCTCGGCGTCAGTCAAATCGAGCTGGGCTTTTTCCTGCGCGAGTTCTTCTTTTATGCGGCGCAAATCTTCTTTTTTTCTTTCGTATTCATTTAAACCGGATTCAATTTCGGTTTTGAGTTTTTCTCTTTCGTTTTTTCTTGAAAGAAAACCGGAATGTTGAATTTTTGAGCCGCCTGTCATTGAACCGCCGGCATTCATAACCTGACCGTCCAATGTGACTATTTTAAATCTGTGCGAATATCTTCTGCCGATTTCGATAGCCGTATCCGTATCTTCAACAACGGCGACTCTTCCGAGGAATGAATAGACTATATCCCTGTATTTGTCATCAAAATCGACGAGGTCGCAGGCGAGGGAAATATACCCTCTGTACCTTGAAAGTCCGTTTTCTTCAAGAATCCTTCCTCTTACAGAGGTGATTGGAAGAAATGTCGCCCTGCCGAGATCGTTTTTCTTGAGAAAATACATGGCATTTCTCGCATCATTTTCATTTTCGGTGACTATATCCTGAATAGCCGCACCCAAAGACGTTTCTATCGCGAGAGCGTATTTTGAATCGGTATTTATCAGACTTGACAGCGGACCTATTATTCCGGAAAGTCTGCCTGTCTTTTTTTCCTTCATTACTTGTCTGACGGAGCCCTGATAGCCATCCATGTTCTTTTCCATATCGTCAAGAAGTCTGAGCCTTGATTTTTTTGTTTCAATATCAAGACCCAATTTATCCAAGGAAAATTTAGACTCTTCGAATTTCCGGTTTTTGGAACTGATTTTCAAATTCCTGCCGGCAAGCTCGTTTAAAAGCGATTTGAGCTTTTCGTTGATTTCTTCAACCTTTGCGCCGAGCTCTTTTTCTGCTGTCTCGAACTTTTCAAGCTCTCCCCTTTTTTTCTCAATTTCGCCGTTCACAGACGCCGCACGTTTTTCTATTTCCGAAAGCGACGACGAAGCGGACGCGGATTTTAATTTTTCCTCAGAAATAAAGAAATTTAATTTCTGCTCTTTCGAGTCAAGTGAATTTATTTTTTCAAGGACAGAATTTTCTTTTGCTCTGAGAGAGCTTATCTCTTCCTGAATTTTTGTTTTTTCCTCAGAAAGAATGTCAAGTTTTTTCTCTGTGTCTTCCTTATCTTTTTCTTTTTCTTCTATCTCAATATCTATTCTGCTGTAATTTTCGTCTCTCTTTTTCTTTTCGTCTTTTTCCTTCCTGATGTCTTCCTCATTATGAGAAAAAGTATTTTCATTTACCGCAATCTGAGATTCTTTTTCGGACGCCGAAGATTCAAGTTCTTCTGATTTTTCTCTGTTTTTTTCAATAGATAAGTTGATATTTCTCGTTTCCTCGTCTATAGAGTCCGTCTCCGACTGAAGTTCTTCAAGTTTTTTGACGGCTTCGTTTCGCTGAACAGACACGGCGGTCAATTTATCGGCCACGGTTCTGATGCTGTCATCGGATTTATGAATAGTATCAAGCCACAGACCTATTTCGACTTCTTTTTTATCCTCAGAAAGCGAGATAAATTTTTTAGCCTTTTCCGACTGTTCTTTCAAAGGCTCTATTCTGTCTTCGAGTTCAGACATAATGTCGCCGAGACGCAATAAATTTTCTTCAGCCCCGGCAAGTCTTTTCTCGGCGTCCTCGCGTCTGTACCTGTAATGGGAGATGCCGGCGGCTTCCTCAAACATCTGCCTTCTCTCGTCGCCTTTTGCAGATACCATATCCTCAATTCTGCCCTGAGATACGAGAGAATAGCCGTCTCTTCCGATTCCGGTGTCCATAAAAAGCTCGTTTATGTCTCTCAGTCTTACGGAGGCGCCGTTGATTTTATATTCCGATTCGCCGGAACGATAATATCTTCTTGTCACCTTAATTTCGTCGGAATCAAAATCAAGACTTCTGTCTGAATTGTCGAGAGTTAAAGTGACCTCAGCAAATCCGTACTGCTTTCTTTCGCCGGTTCCGGAGAAAATTACATCCTCCATTTTGGAACCTCTGAGGTTTTTTGTGGACTGTTCGCCTAAAACCCATCTGACTGCGTCGGATATGTTGCTTTTGCCGGAGCCGTTAGGTCCGACTACAGCAGTCATTCCTTTTGAAAAAGTCAGTTTTGTCTTGTCGGGGAATGATTTGAATCCCTGCATTTCAAGCGATTTTAGATACATTTATGTCTCCGGTTTTTTACTGATATAATTTTCCGCCGACACCTCGCCGGCTTTAATGTTTTCATCGGCAATGACAGATGCGTCATAACCGATTGATTTAAGTTTATTGATATTCTCTTTTTTCTGCCCTACAACTTTAGATATGTCCTTGCCGGCGCATTTTATTAGTATGTTACTTTCGAGACGTTTTTCTCTGATTTCATTCATAATTTTATCAAAGAAAATTTTTGATTCGACTTTTTCTCTGAACGCCGGATGATAGCACCCTGCCACATATCCTTCCTCGACGCCGCCGCCCGAATGAAGGCCGAGCCTTATTACTTTTATGCCCGCTTTTTCAAACATTGGCAGCAGCTTTGAACATAAATCAACCGTCTCGTCAAGAGTCGGCGGAATATATTTTCCCTGTCTGTAAAGCTCGCAGAGCTTAGTGTTTTCGAGGACTACCGTCGGGTAGATCCTGACAGTTTTCGGAGAAAGACCTATTATTTTTTCTGCGGTTTCAAGACATTTTTCGTCCGTATCGCCGTAAAGCCCCGTCATCATCTGCAGTCCGAGTTCTATGCCGAATGATTTTATCAGATTGGAAGCTTTTACGGTATCGGCGCAAGTATGACCTCTTTCATTCAATTTCAAAACTTCGTCGTCCATTGACTGAGCTCCGAGTTCAACAGCGGAAACGCCGTATTCTTTAAGTATCTCAAGAGTATCACAGTCTATGGCGTCAGGTCTTGTTGAACATCTTATTCCCTTGAAATACCCGTTTTGAACATAAGGGAAGGCGGCTTTCAGAAGAGATAGCATATAATCTCTGTCAATAGCGGTAAAGCTGCCTCCGAAAAAGGCTATCTCGGAATTTTCGGAATCTACGCCGCTTTTCAAAGCGATTTCCGCGGCACTGACGACATCTTCCGGTCCCGGCTCCTTCTGCTGCCCGGAGATTGCAACCTGATTGCAGAAAGAACATCTGTGTCTGCAGCCGAGATGAGGCACGAAAATCGCCACGTTTGCGTGCTTATTCAAAACAATCTGCCCTCCCGAAGAAAATTTAAGCCGTCAATTATTACCGAATTTTTTATCGCCGGATAAACTGCGGAAATAAACCGGCCGCGTAAATATAAATCAGACATTAATGCCCATCAGCTTTAACGCTTCCCTCGCTGCCGACTGCTCGGCTTTTTTCTTTGAATGTTCCGTTCCGACGCCGATTACATTTGAATCGAGATGAACCTCGACCGTAAAACGTTTGTCGTGGTCGGGACCTGACTCTCCGACTACAACATACTCGAGAGTTTCGGTATGATTTTTCTGAACTATTTCCTGAAGGAGTGTTTTGTAGTCCGAATATTCCTTTTTATCTCCGTCAAAATCGGATATGAAACGAAGGATAAACTTTTTCGCCTCTTTAATTCCTCCGTCGAGATAAATTGAAGCTATGAGAGCTTCAAAAGCGTCGGATAATATAGAGGGCCTTTTGTATCCTTCCGCAATTATTTCTCCGTGTCCGAGTCTCAGATAAGAGCCTAAATCAATCCGTTTTGCGAATTGATACAAAGCGTCCTCGCAAACAAGCGAAATTCTGAGCTTTGTGAGTTTTCCTTCGGGATAATCGGGATATTTATTGAAGAGATACTCCGCCGTGACCATTCCGAGTACGCTGTCTCCCAGAAATTCAAGACGCTCGTTGAATCTGCATGATTTTTTCACTTCGTTCGCATATGACGAATGGGTTAAAGCTGTAACAAGCAAGTCACGGTTTTTATATTTATATTGTATTTTTTTCTCAAATTCGGACAGTACTTTGTCGTCAAATTCCATCGTTTCACCTCATTTCATTAATTAAAAGCTGATATCAAGATTGGATTTTTCTTCTTCAAGAACGGAAAGGCTGCGTTCGGCGAGTTTTTCGTTTCTTTCTTTTTTATCTCTGATATTTTCGTCAAGCTTTGGCAAAAGACCGAAAGAAGCTCCCATAGGCTGGAAATCGGACAAATAGGAATCGGATATATATCTCTGAAACGCTCCGAGCATCGTCTTTTCGGAAAATACGGCAGGGCTTTCATTTTTCAAATATCTGATGACGTTTATTGCCGCCGTAATGCCGGACGCTGCAGATTCCATATATCCCTCGACTCCCGTTATCTGACCTGCGAAGAATATACGGCTGTCCGATTTAAGCGATTGGTTGGCGTTTAATAATTTAGGAGAATTTAAAAATGTATTCCTGTGCATGACGCCGTATCTTACAAAAGATGCATCATGAAGCGCCGGAATGAGAGAAAAAACTCTTCTCTGCTCGGAAAATTTCAGATTTGTCTGAAATCCGACAAGATTATACATGGTTCCTTCTCTGTTTTCTTTTCTGAGCTGAAGACACGCCCAAGGTCTGTGCCCCGTTTTAGGGTCACGAAGTCCCACCGGTTTAAGCGGTCCGAATCTTATAGTGTCGCCGCCTCTTGACGCCATAATTTCAATGGGCATGCATCCCTCGTAAACGCCTTTTTTTCTGTCGAAATCATGTATCAGAGCGACCTGAGCCCCGACAAGCTCTCTGTAAAAATTTTCGTACTCCTCTTTGTTCATCGGGCAGTTAATATAATCGTCTCCGCCTCTTTGATACCTTGACTGAGTAAAAGCGAAATTCATATCTATCGAGTCAGCCTCTACGACAGGGGCGGCGGCGTCATAAAAGCCGAGAAAGTCTTTACCCGTGACAGACAAAAGAGATTCGGATAATCTGTCTGACGCGAGCGGGCCTGCCGCTATTATGACGGCGGAATATTCGTCAGCACCCGGGATTTCGGTGATTTCTTTTCTGATTACATCAATATTTTCGTCTGAATTTATCTTTTCTGTCACGAGAGAAGAAAACTTAACTCTGTCGACAGCAAGCGCTCCTCCTGCCGGAACTTTTGTCTTTTCGGCACATGAGACCGATAAAGAGCCGAGCGTTTTCATCTCGGCTTTCAAAAGTCCTGCCGCAGATGAAATTCTCTCGGCTTTAAAAGAATTTGAACAAACGACTTCGCACAAATCGGGCGACGAATGAGCCGGAGAAAAATTTTCCGGCTTCATTTCAAAAAGATCTGCTTTAATTTTATTTTTAGAAAGGAGGGCGGCCGCCTCGCAGCCTGCGAACCCTCCTCCTATTATCGCAACTTTTTTCATAGATAATCAGGCTGTCGAGCTTTCATCGCTCTTATGTTCGGCTGTCTCCCCGGGCGAAGGCGAGCTTGCCTTTTTACCCGACTTTCTTCCTGTCTTTTTGCCTGAATACGTATTTTTTTCCTCTCCGGACGCATAACCGCATTCGGGATCAAGGCATTTGAGAACGCCGCCTCTCGATTTAAAAAGAGCTTTTCCGCATTTGGGGCAAGTCTCCGCCGTAGGTGTATCCCATGTAGCAAATTTGCATTCAGGGTAATTTGAACAGCCGTAAAATACATATCCTTTTTTTGTCGTCTTTTTTATTACGTCGCCGCCGCATAAAGGACACTTTACACCCGAACGTTCTATAAACGGCCTTGTGTTGGTGCATTCGGGATAGCCGGAGCAACCGAGGAATTTGCCGTATTTGCCGTATTTTACTACCATAGGGCGGCCGCAGACTTCACAAATTTCATCTGTCTTATCCTCTTCAAGATGTATCTTAAGACCTTTTGTCTCGTTCTTTGCTTTCTCGTATCCCGCCTGAAAATCATCGTAGAAGATATGGAGCATTTTGATGTAATCCTCTTTTCCCTCTTCTACCTCATCAAGATCGTTTTCCATTCCAGCCGTAAATTTTGTATCGACGATTTTTGGAAATTCCTTTTTCAGAAGGTCTGTGACGGCAACTCCGAGTTCCGTAGGCTTCAACTGCTTTTTATCTCTGACAACATATTTTTCCGTTATCTTGGAAATTATTGTCGCATAAGTGCTTGGTCTGCCTATTCCTGTCTCCTCAAGCGTTTTTATAAGCGAAGCCTCGGAAAACCTCGCCGGCGGCTGGGTAAAATGCTGTTCGGAAACAGTATCTCTGAATTTAAGCGTCTGACCTTCGGATATATCAGGAAGTTCGCTCTCCTTTTCCTCTTCGTCGCCGGTTCCGTAAAGTTTTGTAAATCCGTCGAATTTGACTTTATAACCGCTCAATGAAAATCTCAAAAATTTATCATTCTGTTTATCCTCTTCCCGCTGAGAAAGGATATTGATTTTTTTCGTGGAAAGAACCGAGTTGTCCATCAAAGACGCGATAAATCTTTTCCATATAAGGTCATACAGCTTATACTGGTCAGGTGTGACAGACGATTTTATCTGATCGGGAGTCAGCTGCGGAAAAACAGGTCTGATAGCCTCGTGTCCGTCCTGTATTCTCCCCTTTGCGGAAAAATATCTCTGTTTGGCAGGAATATATTCCTTTCCGTAATTTTCTTCAATAAACTGATTTCCGGCAGCTCTTGACTCATCGGATATCCTCGTAGAATCGGTTCTCATGTACGTGATTAGACCTGTCTGACCGTACCCTTTAATATCAACGCCTTCAAAAAGTTCCTGTGCGGCTCTCATTGTACGCGCGGATGTAAAACCTAATCTGTGAGACGCGTCCTGCTGCATTGTAGACGTCGTAAACGGAGGAGCCGGAGAACGTGTTCTCTGTCCTTTTTTTACGGATTCAACCGTATAAACAGCGCCGTCAAGCCTATTTAAATAATTGTCCGCTTCTTCTTTATTTGATATTTTTACCTTTCCGTTTTCGTCCTGAACCAAAGCTGCCTGAAAAACGGCTCTTGACGGAGGGGCGGAAAGCTTTACTCCGACAGTCCAATATTCCTCGGGGACAAACGCGTTAATCTCATTTTCCCTGTCAACAATAATCCTGACCGCGACAGACTGAACTCTGCCGGCGGAAAGGCGTTTTCTTCCTGTTTTCTGGGAGACAAAAGGACTGAGCCTGTATCCGACGATGCGGTCGAGTATTCTCCTCGCCTGCTGTGCGTTTACAAGGTTCATATCAATAGTTTCTGGATGATTTATTCCTTCATTTACGCTTTTTTTGTTGATTTCATTGAATTTGACTCTTTTTGTTGAGTCGATATCAAGATTTAAAACATTTGCAAGATGCCAGGAAATAGCTTCACCTTCACGGTCGGGGTCCGTTGCGAGATAGATGTCGTCGGCCTTGCCCGCCGCGTTTTTAAGCTCCTCGACAACTTTTTCCTTTCCTTTTATTATCGTGTATTCGGGTTTAAAATCATTTTTTATATCAACGCTCAAGGTATACGGCGAAAGGTCTCTGACATGGCCTGCGGACGCTTTTACGTCATAACCGGAGCCGAGTATTTTCTTAATTGTTTTTGCCTTTGTCGGCGACTCGACTATTACAAGTACTGACATTTAACACTCCTGAGAAAAATTTATATTAAAAACGAGAAATTTAGATTTTCCCGCCGCATTCTTTTTATATTTTTGATTTATTGATTGAAAGAATATTGATTAAAAAATTAAAATTTTGAATATCTCTGTCCCGCTTCGGATTTTGCAAGACCGAAAATTTCAAGCTCCGTAAGAGATTGAAGAACGTCTTTTATGGGCAGTCCGGATTTTTCTGAAATTTTATCAGTGCCGATTGGCTCACAAGACAGTACGGATAAAACCGATTTTGATTTTTCCGACAAAAATTCGGGAACAGCGCTTTTTTCTTTTTCTTTTTTAACGTCTGTTTTATCCGCGGCAAAAGTCTTTTTATCTGCAGGTACTTCTTTTTTCACTGCCTTTTTAGTCTTTGCCGTTCTTTTTCTTTCGGCAGACGTAAAAGTATTACTTGATTTTTTTCTGTTATCGTATTCTGCGCCCGGAATATAATACTCGGGATAATCGGATTTATATTCGTCCAATATATCCTCAAAGGAAAATACCGGTTTTGCGCCGTCTCTTATTAAATTGTTTGTACCGGCAAACTTTATGTCGTTTATCATGCCCGGAACAGCGAACACGTCTTTGCCCTGTTCAAGCGCCTCTCCCGCAGTAATGAGCGAACCGCTTTTAAGTCCGGCTTCGATTACAACCGTACCCAGACTCAAGCCTGAAATCAGTCTGTTTCTGATAGGGAATGTATATCTTGACGCCTGAGTTCCGGGAAGATATTCGGACACGAGCGCACCGCCGGACTCAGCTATTTCGCGTCTCATTTTCTCATTTTGCATAAGGTAATTTACGCCGAAACCGCAGCCGAGAAAAGCTACCGTAATTCCGCCTGCCCTCATTGCGGCGAGGTGCGACGCGCTGTCAACACCGAGCGCTCCGCCCGACACTATTTCGCATCCGGATTTTGCGAGACAATATGAAATGGAATCAGCAGCCTGAAATCCGTAGTCTGAAATATTTCTTGTCCCTACTATTGAGACGGAAAGCGGATAATTCAAAGCGTCTGTGCTGCCGTCGACAAAAAGGACGAGAGGAGGCGCATAGATGTCTTTTAGTCTTTCAGGATATAAGTCGTCGTCAAGAGTTATTATTTTCCACCCGTTTTTTATTGATTTTTCAATGACGGGAACAAATTTTTCTGGAGACGATTCCGAAAGCGCGTTCATCAGCCTCTTGCTCAAAAGCCCGGAAATATACCATTCGCGTTTTCCGGATTTATATAATGTTTCAGCGTCTCCAAAAAAATCCACTATTTGTGACGCCGGACGTCCCGCGCCCACAGCATTTTGAAGCCAAAGCCAATATTCGGCGTTTTTCATCGGGACATCATCTCCCACATTATTATAGTGGCGGCCTGAGAGGCGTTGAGCGATTCCGCTCTGCCTTTCATTGGTATTGTCATTTTTTTCATGCAGGAAGATATGACTTTTTCCGAAAGCCCGTTTCCCTCATTGCCGACTGCGCATACAATTCCGCCGGAGACGTCCATTGTGTTCACAAACGTATCCGCGTCTCTGACTACCGCGGCGTAAGTTGACATTCCGTTGTCTCGAAGGAAAATAAGCGTTTTGGACAAATCCGGAGATAAAATGACATTCAGTCTGAAAAGAGAACCCATTGAAGCTCTTAAAGCCTTTGGATTACAGACGTCGCATCCGCCGGATACTATCAGTCCGTCAAGTCCCAGCGCCTCTGCCGTTCTTGCGGCGGCGCCGAGATTGTCGGGATTCTGCAGATTTTCAAACGCAATATATTTGCCGTTGAAATTAATTTTATTTATATTGTTTTGATTGTCAAGCCCGTAAACTACAAGAAAAATACCCTGAGGATTTTTTGTATCGGATATTTTCTCCGAAACGTCGTCTGAAATTAAAAATAATTTTTCCGATATCGGAAAAAGATTTTCACATTCTTTCTTTTTTGACGAATAAAATTTTTCCGTAACAAAAAGATATTTCGCCTTAAGTCCGCTTGACGCAGCGTCAAGGCATAGCCTTATTCCCTCAATAAAAAAAAGTCCTGTCGTTCTTCTGAAAGAAGGAAAATCGCGCAATCTGACGACGTCTTTTATAAGATAATTGTTTCTGGATGTTATTATTTCCATTTTCCGAGCTTAAAAAAATTAATAACCTATAATTTAAAAAGGAATGCCGTAAAAACAGCATTCCTCTAAAATCTTTTAAAAATCAGAGAGCGGTCTTTGCCTTCTCTGTAAGTTCAGTGAATGCCGCGGGATTGGAGATGGCAATCTCGGAAAGCATCTTCCTGTTAAGAGTGATACCTGCTTTTTTAAGTCCGTTCATGAATGTAGAATAATTCATTCCGTTAGCTTTGCAAGCCGCTGAAATTCTCTCAATCCAAAGACGGCGGAACTCTCTCTTCTTCTGTTTTCTGCCTATATACGCCTTCTGGCCTGATTTATATACAGCTTCCTTAGCTGTCTTGAAAAGTCTTGATTTTGAGCCATAATATCCCTTTGCAAGTCTGAGAACTTTATTTCTTCTCTTGCGGGACATAACTGCGCCTTTAACACGTGCCATAAATTATCTCTCCTCTCTTCAAATTATTTATAAGGTACAAGCTTCTTGATCTGCTTGACGTTTGTCTTGTCCGCAACAGAAACCTTTCTGAGGTTTCTTTTTCTTTTGGTTGTCTTTTTGTTAAGGATGTGCGACTTATAAGCATGTGCTCTCATGGGCTTCCCGTTTTTGGACATCTTAAAACGCTTTTTTGCGCCGCTGTTTGATTTAATTTTCGGCATTATTTTTTCCTCCTCAAAATTACTGTCATTTTTTCTGCAAATAAAACGTGACGGCAAAATTTATTCAAAAATCTGCTGTCTGTCATTTAGCCGGCTTTGGTGCAAGGAACATGAGCATCATTCTTCCTTCAAGCTTCGCAGGTTTTTCAACGTTTCCGCATTCGGAGCAAATCTCTGCAAACTTTTCCATCATCTCGTTTCCTCTCTCGGGATGAGCCATTTCTCTGCCTCTGAATCTTATGGATACTTTGACTTTATCGCCCTTTGAAAGGAATTTCTTCGCATTGTTTGCTTTCGTCTCAAAATCATGCGTGTCGATATTCAAAGAAAGCTGTACCTCTTTGATAGATACCTGGTGCTGATTTTTCTTGGCCTCTTTTTCACGCTTCTGCTGGTCAAATCTGTATTTACCGTAGTCCATAATCTTGCATACAGGCGGTTTTGCCTGAGGAGCGATTTTAACAAGATCAAGACCTCTCTGTACAGCCTCCCTCTGAGCTTCCCTCGAGGACATTATGCCAAGCTGTTCCCCGTCATCTGTTACGACTCTGATTTCTCTGTCACGGATTTCTTCGTTGACCTGCAGTTCTTTTGTAGCGATTGTAATACACCTCCGGTTAAATTAAAAAAAGAAAAAACGCGGTCAAACCCGCGCTCATAATATATCTTCCCGGTGAAAACATGAACCGAAAAATTATATTTGCCTTGAAAAACGAAATTCGCAAGGCGAGACGCGTGTCTGCTTGATTTACATTGTTATATTATAACGATTATTTTTTATTTGTCAATAACAAAATCAATATAATATAAATTTTTTTTCATAGAATAAATTACATTCATATTTTATCATTTATTTTAAACTCAAAATTAAATGATATAATCAAGCAGGATAAATAAATGACTTGAATTTAAATACAAAACAATGTAATATATAAAGTATATTGTTAACAAAAAATTAATATTCTTTATTAAAGCAGAAAACTGTTATTTTATTTTAAATTTTTTTGATATTCATTTGGTGACTTCATGAAAAGTGATTATAATAAAAAAAATATTAACACAATATTGATGGTGCTGATAATACTTCTTGCCGCTATTATGGTAGTTATGGTAATCTTTCTTGTTTCGGCTATAAAAGAAAACAACAGGGAAACAACTTCTGTTACCGCCACGACGCTTGAGACAACTTCGTCTGTCGTCCCTTCGTCTCAGATTCAGGATAACGAAGTTTCGTCCGATAACAATTCGAATACAAACGGCAGCGGAAATCCATCTGATAAAAACGGAGCGGCGACTACAACATCTTTATCCGGCGGAAATAAATCATCAGATCCTTCTTCATGGTCCGGAGAACAGATACTTGCTTACGCGCAGCAGGCTGTAAACAAAACGAAAGCTTATACGGGAAAGGTAACTGTAAATCATACAGAAACGATTTCGATGAATTTAACGTCAATTTCGGGCGGAAGCACAATAAGGTCTGTTGCTCAGAAAATAATAGACGGATTTACAAAGCCTACAAACGAAACTTTAAATTATTCCGGCGGATACGCTACCGATTCGGATGGAAATAAGATTCCGCTTCTTCTTCCGAAGAGAGGAAATTTCACGATGCCTTATTCCGGCGTAGCGTCGGCAACAGCTTCAAAAAGCGGAAACGATATAAAGATAACCATTCAGGTAGTTCCCGAGACGGCAGATATGAATTCTGTCCCGACATATAATTCACAGATAATGGGATATCTTGATTTCAGCGCTCTGAATATAAGCGTGCTGACGATTAAATCCGCCAATGTGACATATAAGGGAACAACAGTTAATTATTTAATAAACTCGGAAGGATATGTAAAAGAGGCTGATTATTCAATGCCGATGACAGGCGAAGGAACAGGTCAGGGAATGGGAATTACCGGTACTGCCACGATAGAAGGAACAGATTCCGAAACATGGAAAATCAACTGGTAATCATATAAAAAATAAAGACTGCATTGACATTTTCAATCAAGTCTTTTTTATGATTTACCCTTAAAAACATACCGGCCGATATTTTCGGCCGGTATATATTTTTAATATATTATGTAGTAGATTCCTCGACCGTAACGGCGTTTTCAAGAAGGTTTGTCAATGAAGAGAACGAATCCGACGTAATAAACTTGTCGTAATTTCCGTTTTCGCCGCAGAGATAACCATCCTTGTATTTATAGAAGTATATTGTATCTTTAGTTCCGTCGTTCATTGTAATTTCGACTGTCATAGCTTCATTTCCGGGTTTATCGACTTTTGAAGAAAGGATTTTATCTGCAGACAAAGTTGATATCCCCGACACGAACGAAGAAAGATTTACCTCTTTTCCGTTATATTTCCAGACGAGGGAGTAAGTATCTCCGCTGTCCTCATCCTCTTTTTTCTCGTAATCTGACGTAAAGATGTAAGCCTTGCCGTTATATTTTACATTTAAGGAAGCGGCGTCAGACGAATCAAAAGAGGCGACTTCCTTTGAATACAATCCCTGCGGATAATCAATCAAGAATAGTTTTGCGGTTGAACTGCCGATAGTATAAACGTT
The DNA here is from genome assembly GCA_900314355.1 of uncultured Eubacteriales bacterium. Lineage (GTDB taxonomy): Bacteria > Bacillota > Clostridia > Oscillospirales > Acutalibacteraceae > UBA1081. The sequence goes on from OMUY01000021.1 coordinate 82,547, forward strand.
GGCGCCGCCCTCTATCATAGCATAATATTCAGTTCCGCTTTCTCCGTTCCCGCCCGTAGTAGATTCCTCATTGACAGGAACCTGAAGACCTATCAAAAGTGTCGATTCGCCGGAAACTGTCTTTTCCTTCGCCGAGGATTCTGTCTCTCCTTCCTCCGTCGACTCTTCTTCAGCCTTTGTATAAGTGTAGCTTATCTTAAATTTATAAGCCGAATCGTCTAAACCGAAAGACGCCAAATCGGATTTCGCCGCCGAATACTTTACACATTCATTCCATGATATATTTACAAAGCCTGAAATAGCGTTTTGTATGACATCGGAGTCTGCCAAAGAAGTCTTTCCGCCGTAAGTCAAAGTATACTTATCATTTTCTTTGTCGTAATTTATCTCATAAGTATTTTTCCCTGACGTTATCTCTATTTTGCTGACATCGCTCGTCTCAATTTCGGGGATTGAATCAAATTTCACAAGTTCGTTTTTCGCGACAGCAAACTGAGTGTAGAGCTGTGAATCGACGTAGTAAAGCGTTGTGTCGCCCGATTTCATAAGGTAATAATATCCGGACGCCTCGTTTTCGTTTCCGAGTTTGAAATCTGTCGAGCCGTCGGCAGTTTTCAGCGTTATAGTCATTTTCGGATTGTCAAGACCGTATTTTGAAAGATCCGACGGATTATCTGTTATCTTTTTTCTCGCGTAAAGATTTGTCATCGCAGAGAGCATATTCGCCGCCTTGCTCTGATCAAGAGGAAAATCGGCGTCGTCTTTTAAAGTCCACTCATTTGATGAATTTTTATCTATTTCCAGAGTGTTTGAATTATAAGTCCATTTAATCGACTTGACATCTGCCGAATCAATGACGCTCAATTTGATTGACTGTCCCGCGGAATCGTCGCCGCCGTTCAAAAAGTGAACAGCGAGTATCAGAAGACACACGGCGACGGCAAGGACGAGTATCCAGATTAGAAGTTTATTTTTTCTTGTCATTGTTTTTTCCTCCTGAACAATACTATCGCCGCGAAAGCTACTGTTATAAGAGTGGGCAAAATGACTGTAACGATTGTCGGAACAGCTTTGGAATCGCCGAATTCAAGAGTTGATGTAGATGTAAATGATTTAGCGTGAACGTTAATCGCGCTGTCCTTGTCGCAGAGGTATCCTATTGAATTTACAAACAAATCGTCGTTAGTCGGAGCTATTGATTCGCTGTCGGAACTCATGAAAGATGACGAACCGTACAAAACTATCTGAGCTTTAGTCTTTGAATTTTCTATTACGGCGCCGACCGTAAACTGTTTGAAATCGGGATCGCCGCCGTCAGACGTCGAGATATACGCAGACTCTGACGTCTGAAGAAGAGGAGTAAACGTTACATTTTCCGCAGTCGTTGAATTTATGCCCATCGCTCCTGGGAAATAAACATAATTTGATTTATCGTCCTTGAGTGAAGAAATTATAGAATGATCCCCTGTGTAGTGCGGGATAAGTTTATCCTTGGAATCATAATAATATCCTCTTTCTCCGTCTTCGAGATTATCTGACGTGAATGAAACTCCGTAAGATGAAAGAACTATGCCGAGATTTTCAAGTCCGTCTTTATTATGGTCAACGGCAATGTATATTTTACCTCCGGATGAAAGGTAATCAGTGATGATATCAGCCTGATATTTTTCAATATCGGATGAAAGATCTGTCAATATTACGCACGACGCGTCGGACGGAATTTTATCCCCTGACCTCAATGTGATCGCGTCGGAGTCGATATTTTCATTAGTTAGAAGTTTCTGCATCGACGAAAAATCCTGTCCGTCCTGAGTAGAGATAAAGTACACCTTATATGTCTTATCATTCGTCACTTTGTCAATAGCTTTCAAAAGCTCTATTTCTCCGTTCCAGTATACTGCGGTGCTTTGTCCCTGCTGTAGATAATAGCGGTAATATTCATACGAACCTGCCTCATATGTAACCATATTATTGTAATATACAACCTGCGATTTATCGCCGCATACTACTAAAATATCGCCTTCGGATATATCGTCATCGGTATATTTTGAGGCAAAATCCGGTTCTTCGTCGGGATTTATCTCTTCTACTTTAAGTTTGTCTGAATAAGAGCTCATTTTATCAAGAAGTCTTTTGACGTAGCTCGCTTCGTTTTCCTTGGATACGAGATAATAGATATCAACCTCTTTATCAAGACCTTTTATTGTGTCCTTTGTCTGGTCGGAAATGGAATAAATACCTGACGATGTGAGGTCAAACTGCGTATAAGCCGATGAAACTCTGCCCAAAATCACATTGAGAATAATCGCCACGGCTATGATAATGCACGCTGCCGCGACTGAATATCCGCCGGCTTTAAAAGCTCTCGTTTTAAATGATTGTGAAAACTTTGAAGAACCTTTTACTTTCTTCTGCTTTTTGCCGTTTTTCTTTTTTTCCTCAGCGGGAATTTTTTTGGCCATTTCCTCATTCTCCTTTATGTCGTCGGAAGAATTTGAATTTAAATTTTTGTCGTTTGATTTATCGGACATTATTCCCACCTCCTCTTTTCAGCAGACTGAACTGTAAGGAAAAGAAATACAACAATAACGCTGAAATATTTGAAAATGGCGTTCAATGAAAAAGTGCCTGAACCGAAAGTAGAAAGTGAATCGAAAAGAGAAATGTTGTTGAGCACATTAGGTATCACGTTTGAAAGAGCGTCTGAATTTAAGTAGTAAATAGCTACAAGCGCAAGATCTATTATAAGACCCACAAAAAGCCCTGTCGTCGCGTTTTTAGTTGCAAACCATACGATAAAACCGAGAATCGCACCGAGGACAACAAGGAATATCACAGACGCCAAAGAAGATTGTGACGCATACTGCGAAAGGTATGGCATATAGTAGTTGAAGAAAATCAGCACAGCCGTTATTACTGCGGCGGCTATCTGGCTTTCAGTCAATGATGAGATAAAAATGCCTACCGAAATAAATGCGCACGCGGCGAGGAAATAAGCGAAAAGAGCCGAATAAGAGAGCGCAAGATTTACAGTGCCGTAAATTCTAAGGAACAAAGGCGCAAGACACATAACCGCAACCGGAACAAGAAATACTACGGCCGCAGCGAAAAATTTGCCCAGAACAACATCCGTCATTTTAAGAGGCAGAGAATATAGAAGCTGATCTGTCCTTGATTTTCTCTCCTCCGCAAAAGACCTCATTGTCAGAACAGGCAGCGGAACTATAAACGTATAAAGAGCCATCTGCGATACGACCGAACCGAACTCCGCAGACGATGATTCTATGCACGATGCCCAGATAAACAGTCCTGAGATAAGAAAGACGAAAATATAGCACACATACGAGACTGCGCCGTTAAAATACTGCTTTAATTCTTTTTCAAATACCGCATTCATAATTTAATCGTCCTCGCTTTCCGCTTTTTCGGATAAAGCTTTACTGTCTCTTATTTTACCGAGTGCGTCGTCAAGCTTTTCCTTAACATCTTCCGGATTTTCCGACGACGTCAAATCCATGAACATATCTTCAAGAGACGACTGTTTGAGGCTCATGGAAATTACAGCCGCACCGGAATCTCTCATGGCGTAGAAGATTTTTTCTCTGAGATCCGCGCCGGCATCTGATTTGATATTTACGGTCAATACTCCGAACTTCGACTCTTTTTCGACTTCTTCGCCCTTAACGCCGGGAATATTTGAAATAGCTTCGAGTATCTTGTCTTTGTCACCTTTAACCTGCAGTTCGACTACGCTGTCTTCGGAAAGAGCCAGCGAAAGATTTTCAGGCGTATCGGACGCAACAAGAACTCCTTTTGATATTATCATCACCTCGTCGCATACCTGACTTACTTCCGAAAGAATATGGCTTGAAAGTATGACGGTGTGATTTTTTCCTAAAGCTTTAATTAAATTTCTGATTTCTATAACCTGTCTCGGGTCAAGTCCGACAGTCGGTTCATCGAGTATTACTATCTCGGGATTGCCGATTAAAGCCTGAGCTATTCCGACTCTTTGACGAAAACCTTTTGAAAGATGTTTGATAAGTCTGTTCCTTACCTCGGAAATGCCTGTAACCGAACATACCTCGTCAATATTTTTCTCAAGTTCTTTTTTCTTAAGTCCCTTAGCCATTCCGACAAAAGAAAGGTATTCCTCCGGCGTCATGTCTACATAAAGAGGAGGAATTTCCGGCAGATATCCTATCTGCTTTTTTGCATTGACAGGGTCCTCAAAAATGTCATGGCCGTCTATTAAAACACTACCCGATGTAGAAGCGAGACAGCCGGTTATTATATTCATAGTCGTCGATTTCCCCGCGCCGTTGGGACCCAAGAAACCGACAATATGACCGTCATCCACTTTAAAGCTCAAGTCTTTTACAGCGGTAACAGACCCATATTTTTTTACAAGTCCTTTGACTTCAATCAAATTATCACACCTTCTCAAAAAAATATTCAATCCGAATATCAAATTGAATAAAATAAAATTTATTATAATATAATTTATATATTTTAAAAATACTTAAAATTATAAAATCTTAATTCATCTGCCATAAAAATACAATTTCGGCAAGAAAAAACCCGGACTTTCGTCAGTCCGGGGAGATTGATACTTGAAAATTATCAGTCGATGTCCACCTGAATCTTCATGTCTTTTCTGTTTGCGGTTGCGCGCATAACAGTTCTGATAGCTTTCGCTATTCTTCCCTGCTTGCCGATAACTCTGCCCATATCGTCCTGAGCTACATGAAGGTGGTATACAACAATTCCCTCGTCATTTACGGGATCTGTTGTAACAGTGACCTGATCGGGCTCGTCAACGAGACCCTTTGCCATAGAAACAAGTAATTCTTCCATTTTATTCCCTCCGAAAATTTTAGCAAATTATAAAAATTTTAAAAATTTTTATCCGAATTGATTGAATGTGATTTTAATTTCGTCAGACGAAATATGAAAAATCAGATAATGCCCTGTTTTTTAAGAAGCGCTCTTACCGTGTCGGTAGGCTGCGCGCCCTGAGACATCCACTTTTTTGCCGCTTCGGCGTCGATTGAAACTGCTGAGGGCTGTTTTGTTGGGTCATAGGTGCCTATCTCCTCGATAAATCTTCCGTCACGGGGAAATCTTGAATCAGCGACTACTATTCTGTAGTAGGGATTTCTTTTAGCTCCCATTCTGCGAAGACGAATTTTTACCATGTTATTTTCCTCCTTATCAATTTATATCATTCACATTAAAGTGATAATACAGCATAATAATAATATTTTTTTCGCGTATCAGTTTTTAGGAAGCTGACCGTTTCTCTGCATCTGCATCTGCATTCTCTTCATCTGTTTGCGTCCCTTTTTGCCGTTCATTTCTTTGAACATTTTCTGCATCTGCTTAAACTGATTGAGCAGTTTATTAACATCCTCAACAGTCATGCCGCAGCCTGCCGCAATTCTCTTTTTTCTCGACGCGTTTATAATGTCTGGATGCTCTCTTTCCTTTTTTGTCATCGAATATATTATAGATGAAGTTTTTTTGAAAGCATTTTCGTCGACAGAATCCAAATCGACCTTTTTGCTCATTCCGGGAATCATAGAAATCAAGTCCTTCATAGAACCGAGTTTCTGTATTTCCGCCATTTCAACGAGAAGATCATTCATGTCGAATTTGTTTTTTCTGAGCTTTCTTTCAAGCTCCTCGGCTTTCTTGTCATCAAGCGTCTGCTCGGCTTTTTCAATGAGGGACAGCATATCGCCCATTCCGAGTATTCTTGACGCCATTCTGTCGGGATGAAAAACATCAAGGTCATCAAGCTTCTCTCCGACGCCTACGAATTTAATCGGTTTGCCTGTGATAGCCTTAGCGGACAGCGCCGCGCCGCCTCTTGTATCGCCGTCAAGTTTTGTGAGAACCAATCCGTCAATTCCAAGTTCGTCGTTAAACGTTTTTGCGACATTGACTGCGTCCTGACCTGTCATCGAATCGACAACAAGCAAAATCTCATGCGGATGAACCTCGGCTTTGATATTTTTAAGCTCCTGCATAAGTTTTTCATCTATCTGGAGACGGCCTGCAGTATCGAGGAATACAAAATCATAGCCTCTGTCCTTAGCGAGAGAAACGGCGTCTTTCGCAATCTTTACAGGGTCTATCTGTCCTTCTTCAAAAACGGGAACGCCCGCCTGATCGCCCAAAACCTGAAGCTGTTTAATAGCCGCCGGACGATATATATCGCACGCCGCTAAAAGAGGTCTGTGACCTGATTTTTTTAGTTTTAACGCAATTTTTGCAGCGTGAGTTGTTTTTCCGGAACCCTGAAGACCGCACATCATGACTATCGTCGGCGGATGCGCCGCCTCGGTAAGTCTTGACTCTGTGCCGCCCATCAGAGCGATAAGCTCTTCGTTTACTATCTTGATGACCATCTGCGCCGGAGTTAAACTCTCCATTACTTTTGCGCCTATGGCTTTTTCGGTGACGGAATTAGTAAAATCTTTGGCGACCTTATAACTGACATCCGCCTCAAGAAGCGCAAGCCTGACCTCGCGCATAGCTTCCTTTACATCTGATTCGGTAAGGCTGCCCTTGCTTTTCAGCTTTTTAAAAGCGGCGTCAAGTCTGTCGGAAAGTCCTTCAAATGCCAATTATATCACCTCGATTATAATATTTAATCCTCCGATAATTCATCGCAAATTGATTTGATATGAACGGTCAAATCATTTATCTCGGGAGAAAGACCGGAGTTCAAATTTTCCCTGTTGATTATTTCCGCGTCTTTTTTTATGACGTCAAGACCGGAATATATGTTATTTAATCTTCTGATAAATCCGAGCTTTTCTTCCATTTCCGTCATTTCATGCTCGGCTCTTTTGATAGAATCCCTGACGCCCTGCCTTGAAATGCCGGAATTTTCGGCTATTTCGGCGAGAGAAAGATCATCGTTATAATAATAGTTGAGAAATTCACGCTGTCTGTCGGTGAGCATTTCCCCGTAAAAATCCATTAGACTTGCTATCTCTAAATTTTTTGCCGTAGTGAACGCCTCCGATAGTGAACGTCTCCGATTGAGTGTAAAGCTTATTTACTTAACAGACGATATTATAGTACAAAAAAGAAGCAATGTCAACAGGAAATAAATAAAAATTTTGGGAAAGATGGGGAGTAAACAAGTCGAGGAAGAGACAAAATTGATTCGGCTTTAGTTTTACAGCGGCGGAACTTTCCGCAAGGAAAAGCGCGGATTTTTCTGTTAGGATATTATATCCAAAAGTGTTTTGTAAGAATCCACCTGATCATAAACTACATCTTCCGTCGAGATTTCATTAAACAGCTTTTTCGCGCATTTAATCTTTGCCTGTTCAATTGGCCGCAGATCCATGCTTTCCATTGTCCCTTTCGTTTCGGCAATGAAATAAATGTGCTTAACCGTCCCTTTCTGAAATGCGATTGCCCAGTCAGGCGCGTAATTTCCCACAGGCGTCGGTATCTGAAAACCGCGAGGAAGTTTCGCGTATACGACTACTTTATCATCTAAATCCATATCTTCCGCGAATTTCCGTTCGATTGATTCCTCCGCGGTTCCATCCGCAAAGACATAATCTTGCACATTCTTTTTGGCACGATAGGCTTTTGAAAAGTCTTTATTCTTCTCGGCTGTAAAAATCGATGAGTCGTAGGTTCCATCCGTTTTGTTGTAGGTAATGTCATCTACAATCATAGTCGCCTTTTCCTCGTTGATTAGCTTTACAACTTTAGAAATAAACTCTTCCGGATTATTCTTATACATTGCAAACTTGATTGATGAAATTCCTTTCAGTATCGCTGCTGAAGTTTTTCTTGTAAGGTGTGTCCCTGCTCCTATCTTTCCTATCAGGTCATATTTAACCTGTGAGGTTTCTCCACGATCAAGGTTATATGTATGACTTTTCTCAGCCATAAATCCAGATCCTGACTTTACAGTGTCAGCACTCCAATCTTCTCCCTGTGTTCCTTTGGTCACAGTGTATTGCAGCTGCGCAACAAAGAGCTTGTCATCGATATGCTTGATGGCTTTTTTGATCAATTCGTTGCTGTCAAAGTGCACTGTATAGCTCCACTTGTGATTTATATAATTCCAAAGGGTCTCAAATTCTTCCTTGTAGAAGTTATCATTAAGGGCATTCTCCTGAATCTTTGTTGCGTGTCCATCTTCGATCATTCCATCAAGGGCGTGTTCATCAAAAATGCCATTTATAAGTGCATGAACACCTTCTGAAATATCCTTTACCTTATCAGGAAGCGGAGCCAATGCTTTATTTTCATCATCGGCACGATATTTGTCTGTAATGTGTCCGTCTTCATCAATGTAATCATTCTTGACCAAATAAAAATAGATAACATGCGCCTGATCACTGGTAACTGTAATAACATCATCACCAATCTTTAGCCGCTTACCTTCAAAATATTCCGGTGTAGCCTTTGTCGGACGCTCATACAGGTCATCTTTTATTTCCTTCTGTAAAGACGACACGAAGTCTTTGTAACCATCACTGGCAATAACAGTCAGTTTGTTCACTTCCTGTACTTCCGAACCAAGGACATGCTCGTCCATTCTGTCACCGGATTGGTTGACACAAATTCGCAGACCACGCCCTACTTCCTGACGTTTATTAGTCGTGCTGTCTCCGCCATGCTTTAACGTGCAAATCTGGAATACGTTCGGGTTGTCCCATCCCTCTCGTAACGCGGAATGAGAAAAAATAAAACGTACAGGATTATCTAACGAAAGCAGTTTTTCCTTATCTTTTAAAATAAGCTCATACGCGGATTCATCATCACTGATGTCTGTACCACGTTTCAGGCTTGAATCTACTTTGTGGCCTTTCTTATCTATACTGAAATATCCGGCGTGAGTAGAATGAACATCAATACTACGAAGATACTGTTCATATGGCGTATTAAACAGCGTCAAATATTCATTAAGGATAGCGGTATATTCCTCTTCGAACATTTGTCCATACTCGGAGTTGATTTCATTTCCGTCTTTATCATATTTTCTATAATTCTCGACCTTATCAATGAAAAATAAAGACAGAGTTTTGATTCCACGGTTATAAAGCTCTTTCTCCTTCTCAAAATGAGAACGTATCGTTTCTCTGATTTGTACACGGCGGATATCTTTCTCACTGACATCGCCAAGAACTTCTCCGGTATGAATTTCTACTCCATTTGTAAACGTCAAGATCCCGCGGATAGGATCTATATCATTGATATGATAACCCCGATACTGCTCCATACCTTTAGAAAGAGCATAAAGATCATCATCCACGCCTACGATTGTTGTTTCTCGGTTAAAGGACTTATTATAACCGATTTCAAATTCCAATCGTGCCATCGGCGGTTTCTTTGGAGAAATTACGATATCTTCAAGGAACAAATATCCATCTGTTCCACGGAGATTTTTGATGTCGAATCCCTTGACCTCGATCTTCTTAACCAGCTTCATGCGGTAAGCATCGAGTGCATCGAGAACATAAACCAAGTCATGATGTTCCTTATGTGTAGCCGAATAATTCAGCGTAAACAGTGGATTAAATTCCTTCAGGGATTCCTGGGTCTTTTCTCCACCCATCTTCTGCGGTTCATCAAGTATTACGATAGGTCTGTTTGCCTGAATAACATCGATAGGCTTTCTGCTGCTGAATTCATCCAATTCCATACGGATTCTTCTGGCATCCTTACCGCGCGCATTAAATGCCTGCACATTTATGATCATGACGGAAAGATCCGCGCTGGAGCTGAAATTATCGATTTCATTGAGGTTTTTGGAGTTATAGATAAAATAACGTGCTTTCTTGCCATACTGTTCCATGAAATGATCCTGCATCATCTCAAAGCTTTTCTGCACGCCTTCACGGATAGCAATAGAAGGAACCACAACAATAAATTTGCTCCAGCCGTAATGTTTATTCAGTTCAAACATCGTCTTGATGTAGACATAAGTCTTACCTGTTCCCGTCTCCATCTCGACGTCAAGAGAGCATGCGCCCATATGTTTAGCTAATGAAGAAGATAATTTAATGTTGTTATCATTCTGTACATCTTGTATGTTTTTTAGGAGCTGATGCTGATCCGGCGAGACAGGCGCGTTTTCAAAGCCCGTATGAAGTTCTTCATCTGACATTGCTCTATTGAAATCCATTTTTCCTTCCAGAGATCCTATATCACGGCGATATCTGACCTTGTCCTGAAAAGGCTGACCCGCAAATACTTTCACTACGCTGTTTACAGCATCAGTCTGATAATCCTGTATTGTAAATTTGAATTTCATATCAGCCATATCACAGTACCTTCCTTACCGTCTGCGGACTGTATGTTTCAAAAATCTGCTCAAAGTTCGCCGCAACGCTGTCATCCGCCATAGAGCTGTCACGAAAAACGGCATAAAATGGATGCCGCTTCGCAATGGCTGTCACAACCTCATTCGTTACATTTTTATCAAAGCATGCGATAAGATAACCGTCCGCTACAGAGAAAACTTTCTTTCCTGCAATCTCTGTCTGCTCCACCTTTGATGAAAGAAGAACGCCGAGATCGAGCATAACCTGAATCAAAAGATCTTCCGGAGTGCGGTCTTCCTTGATATTGTCCGTGTACTGATCCAGATTCATCTGGCCGATATCTGCCGGACGGTAGTAGACTTCCTTCATATTAGAAGAATCCACCTTGAAGCAGCGGAAGCCGTAGTCGATATCAGCGCCGGTTTCCTCTTTGATCTTCTTACCGGCACGACGGATGCGCTCCTTGCCGATTTCGCAGATGTTCTTGTATCCGGCTTT
>OMUY01000004.1 GCA_900314355.1 uncultured Eubacteriales bacterium
TCATAAATTTTCACAGAGGAAGTAAAATGGAAGACAGATTTTCAAGAACCGAACTCATTTACGGAAAAGAAAATATGGAAAAAATTTTTTCGTCATCCGTTATTGTATTCGGGGTGGGAGGAGTAGGCGGCTTCGCGGCCGAGGCGCTCGTGCGCGCCGGAATCGGAAAAATCACCATTGTGGACAGCGACGTTGTATCGGTTTCGAATATAAACAGGCAGATTATCGCTCTTTCTTCCACCGTCGGAATGAAAAAAGTCGACGCGGCAGAGATGAGATTTTCGGATATCAATCCCGACTGCGAAATAGCGAAATACGACGTTTTTGTGACAGACGATACTATAGACCTGTTTGACTTTTCGTCATACGACTATATAGTAGACGCGATAGACACAGTCTCCGCCAAACTTCTTCTCGCCGAAAAAGCCGATAAATTAGGCGTCCCGATAATTTCCTCAATGGGAGCGGGCAATAAGGTTGACCCGACCGCATTTATTATTTCCGATATCGGAAAAACATATAATGATCCATTGTGCAGAGTTATGAGAAGAGAACTGAAAAAAAGGGGAATAAAAAAGCTTAATGTCTGCTGGTCCGACGAAATGCCGATTTCACCGAAAATAAACTCGGAAGATTATGAAAAACCTCAAAACGGAAGACGGGCCGTTCCAGGTTCGGTATCGTTTGTGCCGTCATCCGCGGGTCTCGCCATAGCAGGATATGTTATCAATGATATTGTAGAAAAGTAAATATATAAAAAAATGTGTCTTAAATATGAATTTTTTAAAATCTATTGATTTTTTTTTATTTTAAAGATATACTAAATATGCAATAGTATGCAAACTTGAAACATTCAGTTGGCATATTTTATAGAAAATAATAGCAATGCGGCTGCATACTTTAAGACGTTAATAAGTCTTTTTTTATAATGATATGTTTTCGCTTCTTCGGTCTGCATGTCTGCACTGACTGTGAATAGGGGAGATTTTTCTTATGACGAGACAAAAAACAACAAACAGAATTTTAGCTGTTCTGCTTGCGGTTCTTCTTCTTGTTGCCTCCATGCCGCTCGTGTCGCTCGACTTAAAAGCCGGGGCGAATTACACCGGTACCGTAAGCAATGAGGATCAGTGGAACACAGCTGTGTCGAGCGGCGGAACTGTTAACATCACACTCGGAACGAGTCTTTCCGTAGCTCATGTTTTAAAAGAAATTCCGTCGGGAACTACGGTAAACCTCGATTTAAACGGGTATTCAATCTATCTCGACGGTTATACGGAAGGTTCGAAAAGCACGGATTTATTCAGTGACGACAAAGGCTACAGCAATACCGACAGAGGCGCCGACGGCAAAAACAAATATTTCGGTCTTATCTCGAACAAAGGCACCTTGAATATTACCGGCAGCGGAACTATCATGATAAAGAAAGTCTTAGTTGACGCTGCTTTCTCCGGAAAACATGAAAACTGGGTATGCCGTCTTGCCGCAATTTACAACGAAGGCACTCTTAACTTAGGTTCTGACGTAAACGTTGAAGCTTACGCAGGTCTTGCCGACAGAGAAGAAAAAGATTACGCTTATACTTTCTCATATGTTTTCGGCGTTTATAACAGAGGAACATTGACTACGGCTGCCGATATTTCCGCGGGCAACTATGTTGCGTATTATTCATGGGGAAATATTTTATCCAGCGAGAGCCCTATCAACTATTCGTTTGCTTACGGAATTTACAGCTATTCGGGTTCTGTAGCCACTACAGGCGGAAATATTTCCGTAAGATCCAATGCCGGAGGTATGAAAGCCTCGGGCACCAGTCGTGAATCAAACCATATGTCCGCTATCGGCACCGGTATTATGGCAAATGACGCCGTGATACGAGGAGATACGTCAATCAGCGTAGACACCGTTACATGGATGTCAACCGATGATTATCAGTCATGGAAAACAAACAAAGGCAATGACTACGGTTCCGACCTTAACCTCTCATACGGCATTATGTATACGGGCAAAAATTATCCCGTAATAGGACCTTCCGTAGATATTTCGACTACTGCTCAGCTTCTTCCCGACAAAGGCACCTCCGTTATGCCCGGCGGATATCAGGGACTTTCGGGAACAGAGAAAACATATACAGTCAGACTTAAAGACACTGCTCCCGGCAAATGGTCAAGACAGTGCTATGCGGTATCAGGATTTGATACGTTCCAGAATATGGACGGAACTCAGACTTCGAGAAAGACTGAAATAGACGGATTTTTAGGCGCATGGAATTCATCCGATTTCAATTCAAATTTTGACCCTGACAGACAGCTTTTCTATCCGGAGTATGTCTACGACAACGATCTGATGAACGGTCAGAGCTATTATCTCGTAGATGCGTCGGCATATGATACGGCTCATTCCGTATCGGCGTCGGCACTCAGCACAGAGGTTGGCAGCGCAAATCTCAAAAACGGATATCCCGGAACTTCAGGTTCTCAGGCGGTAACCGTATACAGATATTTTTCCTCAAATTCATTCTCGACAACGGCGCTTGAATATGTTTCGTTTGGCTATGAAAGCTTTTCAAACTATCTTTCCGGCAATGTCTCGTCTTATGTTTCCGTCAACTCTCCGGCGAGACTTGACCCCAGAAACGGCGCGGGCGAAAACGGAAATACGGTAAATTACGTTTCAGGCGGAGAAATTTCCGGCACGGTCGCCAATTATTTCAATCAGACTACGACTTACGCAAACATATTTCTTGAAAACTACACCGCCGCCGCGAACGACGGAACTCAATCACAGCTGAAAAACACGTTCAGAACAGCCGGCGAGTCCACTTCGCAACTTAATAACGGACAGCTCACGGACGGATATGTTGTGGTTGTTTACAAAAATGTATTTTTAAAAACATCGGACGACGTTTATCCGTTTATAGCGTCTCCAGATAAGACGGAAACAGATTCAGACGTAAAATATCTTAACAGCTATCTCGGTCAGCAGAGCTTTGATATCCCTTATACCGGTTCTCAGATAGTTCCGGGTGAGGACTTTAATTTCAAGGTATATTCGAGCGGGGGCACAATCTATTCGATTTATCATTCCGACGATACGGATATAACTTCAAGCCTGTCAAAGAGAAGCAAGATTCATTATCACTGGCTCATAAACGGCGCGTGGACGACGGAAGCGCCGACAGACGCCGGCACTTACGGTTTTTACGTAAATATTGATTCCGATAAGGATATGTCATCGGGATCTCTCAATACAAACTCCTACTCCGGCATGAGCGCGACGAACTATGTTACGATACGCGTTGTAAATGTAGAGCCTAAGATTACTTATAACGGCTACGTATTTACAGGCGAATACGGACAGACTGTGGCGGAACAGACGTCCGGAACGGATTTCGCTTCTCTTTTCACTATGACAGATCCCACTTCCGGCGGCTCATATTCTCTTCTTGACAGCGAAAAGGATAAAATTTACGGAGCGGGAACTCATACCATTCATATTAAATGGACTCCCGATAAAGGCACTCCCTACAGTCCCGAAACGTTCGCCGTCTCGCTTAAAGTAACTCCGAAAAACATCTATGTATACGGCTCCGGCACAGTAAAAATAGGCAGAAGAAACGGTCAGAATCAGGCGAACCCGTCATTTTCCTATAAAGCCGACGGCGTCGCCGCGGTTGACGCGTCTTCGTCTTCAAACTGGGCTGTAACATATAAGATAGTTGTAAACGGCAAACAGGTGGATTACTCCAACGATATCGGCGTCGGCGAATACAAATATGTTGTTTCCGCCGTAACCGACAGTGACGGATCTGAGCTTTCAAATTACAACATTACGCTTAACCAGACGTCAGCAGGCGTCGCGCAGTTCGGCACTCTCAATATAACCGAAATACCGGTGACGAATGTCGATGTAAAATTCAGCGTATCGGGCGGAAATTCTTCCGGTTCGACTCTTACCGCGTCAATAGGCGACGTCTATATCGCGGGGTCCGACGCCCGTCTCACAGCTTCTCAGAAAAAGGCTTTGCTAAATGATATCAGCTATCAGTGGTACAGGGTAAAAGATTCCGAAATTGAAATTATCGACGGCAGTACAAACTCTTCTTACACGCTTACCGATAATGATGAAGATTGTTACGTGGGATGCGCGATTTACATCTCTAATTTCCTGTCCGATTACGCGCTTCACACTACAGAAGTCCTCAATATTAACGGAACGACTTATGATGTAATTACTTACACCGTATCAAATAAAGTGACTGTCGAGCATTTGTCTTTCTGGGAGAAACTGCTCAGATGGATTCAGAGACTTGCGGCGGCTATCACAAGAGTATTTAACAAGAGCAGATAATAAATCATTCTGAAAATCAGGCATTGTAAAAAATTGACACTCAAAACGAATCGGGCTTAAAAGTCCGGTTCGTTTTTTTGCGCGTCTTTTTTTGCCGCCGTTTTGACTTTCATCATTCCACGAGTATATTAAAAAATTTAAAAAAGTAAGAAAAATAAAGAAAATGAAAGAATACGTGATATAATTTCAAAAACTGACCTTTTTTGACCTTTGACAAAAGACAGATTGCTGATATAATATAGACAAAGGTCAATAAAAGTCAGAACTATATTTAAAAAGGTGGAAAAATCAATGAGTTTATCAAATGAAATAGCGAACATTCTTCTTTCCATGATTAACGATACGGGCGAGGCTGAGATAAAAAGAAACGAATTTGCGGAGGAGCTCGGCTGTGTACCGAGCCAGATAAATTACGTGATATCGTCGAGATTTACGCCTGAACAGGGTTATATAGTAGAATCAAGGCGCGGCGGCGGAGGATATGTGAAAATTACGAGAGTAAATTACACAAGCTCCAACCTATTCATGCAGATAGTAAATTCAATAGGAAATAAAATAGATGAAAAATCCGCCGATGCTATAATAATGAATATGCACGACAACGGTCTTCTTTCCGCTCAAGAGGCGAAAATAATGTTTGCCGCGATGAACGACAAATGCTATTCCGGACTTGAGCCGGAAAAAAAGCAGGAAGTCAGAGC
Source organism: uncultured Eubacteriales bacterium (assembly GCA_900314355.1). GTDB lineage: Bacteria > Bacillota > Clostridia > Oscillospirales > Acutalibacteraceae > UBA1081. The sequence continues at coordinate 5,052 of OMUY01000004.1, forward strand.
CGAGGTAATGAAGAGAATGCTTATCGCCGCCCAGTAGACGGAATGAACATTTTTTTCTGACAAATAAAATTTTTCGGGAGGTAGAAATTATGCTTTGCCAATATTGCGGAAAAAACGAAGCGACAACACATATAAAAAAAATAATAAACGGTGAAAAGACGGAGATGCACCTTTGCCCGGAATGCGCGAGAGCTCTCGGATACGACGATATGTTCACAGGGCTTGATTTAAATCTTGACGATTTCTTCGGCGGATTTTTCTCAGGCGCGCCAATGTCGAGACTGTCAAGCAGAGTAGTAAGGTGCGAAAAGTGCGGAAGTACTTTTGAGGATATTGCGAGAACCGGAACAGTCGGCTGCTCCGAATGCTACAAGACTTTTTACGATAAACTCGAGCCGTCAATCAGGCGTATTCACGGAAACGCTGTTCACAGAGGTAAAATTCCGTCGGGAACAGGAGACCCTTCGCAATTTTCTCAGGAAAGAACAGAGAAAAGAAACGAGGGAAAGATAAGGTCGTTAAAAGAAGAACTGTCAAGATTGGTGGCAGAGGAAAATTTTGAAAAAGCCGCGCAGATAAGAGACGAAATAAAAAAACTTCAGAATGGATAAAATTAAGTCAGGACGGGAATGTGAAAAATGAAAAAATGGTATGAAAATAAATCAGATTACGACAATATTATAGTATCCACAAGCGTCAGACTTGCGAGAAATATTGAAAAATATCCTTTTCCCGCCCGTCTTGACGAGAACACCGCAGTCCGAATATGTTCCGAAGTGAAAGACGCCGCCGACCGCGCGGAAGGTCTTAATCTGATGTACTTAGATATGCAGGATCTCAGCGTAAAACAGTGCGTAGCTTTGGCGGAACGGAATTTGATAAGTCCCGATTTCGCTTCGCCTAAAAAAGGCAGAGCGCTTCTCGTGAGCGAGGATGAATCAATATCGGTCATGATTAACGAGCATGACCATATCAGGATACAGGTTATGAAATCGGGTCTTGAACCGGACGAGGCGTATTATGTTGCGGACAAGATAGACGACGTGTTCGATCAGTCTTTCAAATACGCTTTTGACGATAAACTCGGTTATCTCACCGAGCTGCCCACAAATCTCGGCACCGGAATGAAAGCGTCCGTAAATTTACAGCTGCCTGCCATTTCAAAATGCGGTCAGATTTCAAAACTTGCGTCAACAGTGTCAAAGCTTGGGCTTTCTCTCAGAAGCGCGTACGGCGACAGCATTTCCTCGGGGTACGACATATACAAACTTTCGAATCAAGTTACTCTCGGCATATCAGAACAGACGGCTATTGACAATTTAAAGGCTATAGCTATGCAGATAGCGACACAAGAAAGGCATACGTCCGAAAGCCTTGTAAAAAATCTTTCCGTAATGGACGAGATTCAGAGAGCCTATGCAGTTTTGTCTTCGGCCAGACTTTTGACTACGTCCGAGATGCTAAAGCTTTTCTCGCTTGTAAGGCTCGGAGCCGAAAACGGCATTGTCAAAGTCGATGTAACTAAATTAAACGAGCTTACCCAGACTCTTCAGTCGGCGACACTGTCCGTTTCAAACGGGGGAGATATTCCTTCCTCTCAGAGGGATGAGATAAGAGCCAAAACAGTCAGGGAACAGCTTTTTGATTCATAAATTTCAGAATAATAAATATAAAAGAAGGAAAATAAAATGTATCAGTTTAAAGGATTTAACAATAAATCAAACGAAGTGTTGAACACAGCAATAACCGAGGCGGAGGAGCTCGGCCACGATTACATAGGCTCCGAGCATATTCTTCTCGGAATTTTGAAACAGCCGGATTCGGTCGCCGGTCAGGTGCTTTCGGGCAGATCTATAACATATTCATCTGTGCGCAGTATTCTTGTCGATGAAATAGGCAGAGGACCTCAGACGGCTCTTGACGCGGACGATTTTACACCGAGATGTAAATATATTCTTCAGTCGTCCGTATATATCGCGAAAGCGTCCGGACAGGATCTTGTAGGAACAGAACATCTTCTCGCGGCGATTTTGAGAGATCCCATCTGCTTTGCTGCGAGAGTCATCAATTCTTATGGAGTATCGTCGTCGATGCTTATTGACGATATAAATAAAAGGCTGATGAATTCCGCCGATTCCTCGTCCGAGGATGATTATTCCGGCGGAGAAGAAGGAGACGGCAAATCAGGCGGTTCCGTAATAGAAAAGTACGGCAAGGATTTGACTAAACTTGCCAAAGAGGGAAGAATAGACCCCGTTATCGGCAGAAAAGAAGAAATAGAAAGAGTTATCGAAATTCTTCTGAGAAGAACAAAGAACAATCCCTGCCTTATCGGTGAACCGGGCGTAGGCAAAACCGCAATAGCCGAAGGTCTCGCGCTCAAAATAGTCAAAGGCGAAGTTCCGGATCTTCTTAAAAACAAGAGGATAATATCAATAGACCTGACATCTATGGTCGCCGGCTCAAAGTACAGAGGCGATTTTGAGGAGAGGATTAAGAAATTCATCGACCAGGTTGAAAAAGACGGAAATATCATTCTGTTCATAGATGAAATTCACAACATTGTCGGAGCGGGTTCCGCGGAAGGCTCTTCGGACGCGGCGAACATACTGAAACCGGCTCTTGCGAGAGGAGAGCTTCAGCTTATCGGCGCGACAACTACCGACGAGTACAGAAAGTATATCGCTAAGGACGGCGCGCTTGAAAGAAGATTTCAGCCTGTAACGGTTGGCGAGCCCACGGAAGAGGAAGCCGTCGAAATATTAAAGGGTATCAAAGACAAATATGAGGCGCATCATAAGGTAAAAATTACCGACGAAGCGATAAACGCCGCAGTAAAGCTTTCCGCGAGGTACGTTGGCGACAGGTATCTGCCCGATAAGGCCATTGACCTTATAGATGAGGCCTGCGCCAAAGTAAGACTCAAAACTTACAAACAACCCGACTCCGTAAAGGAACTTGAGGATAAACTCAAAAAAGTCACAGCGGAGAAGGAGTCGGCTGTCAACGCTCAGGAATTTGAACAGGCCGCGAAACTAAGAGACGAGGAAAAGGAAATTCAGGAAAAACTTTCTTCCGCTCAGCTCAAATGGGATTCCGCTACATCGAGAAAATTAGGCGAAGTAACTCCCGACGATATCGCCGAAATCGTCTCCTCGTGGACTCATATTCCGGTATCAAAACTTACACTTGAGGAAAGCAAGAGACTTCTCAACCTTGAATCGGAACTTCATAAGAGAATAATCGGACAGGATGAGGCCGTTTCCGCCGTTGCGAAGGCTATCAGAAGGTCAAGAGTCGGACTGAAAGACCCGAAGAGACCTATAGGCTCGTTTATCTTCTTAGGACCTACGGGTGTAGGCAAGACAGAACTTTGCAAGGCTCTCGCCGAGGCGATGTTCGGAGACGAAAACGCTATAATCAGACTCGATATGTCGGAATACATGGAGCAGTATTCTGTTTCTAAACTTATAGGCTCCGCTCCCGGATATGTAGGATACGATGAAGGAGGGCAGCTCACCGAAAAAATAAGAAGAAGACCTTACTCCGTAGTACTTTTCGATGAAATAGAAAAGGCTCATCCCGATGTATTCAATATGCTTCTCCAAGTTCTTGACGACGGCATACTTACAGACTCCCAGGGCAGAAAAGTAAGTTTCAAGAACGCTATTATAATCATGACCTCAAACGTCGGAGCAACTCAGATTACGCAGAGTCAGAGAACTCTCGGATTTTCGGGCGGCGGCTCCGTTCAGACAAATCAGGAGATTCACGACGCTGTAATGGGCGAACTGAAAAAAACGTTCAGACCGGAATTTCTCAACAGGGTTGACGACATTATAGTGTTCAGCCGTCTCACGAAGGAAAACATCCGTGAAATCGCCGGCAAGATGCTTAAAGAAGTTTCCGCGAGAGTTAAGGAAATGGACATCGGACTTGAATTTACGGACAAGGCTATCGACAAAATTTCCGACGAGGGATTTGACGACGTCTACGGCGCAAGACCTTTGAGAAGAGCTATTTACAACAATATCGAGGATAAGCTTTCCGAGCAGATTCTTGAAGGAAACGTAAAGGCCGGCAAGACATATGTATGCGATTACGACAGTGACAAGAAGACATACGTCTTCCCCGAAAAAACCGAATAAAAAAATCACCGGAAGGGAGAAAATCCCGACCGGTGTTTTTTATGTTTCAGTAATGAATCACTTTCACAATGTTCAGATTTTTGTCAGTCAGCACGGCGTCCGCTTTCAGCCCCGGCGAAACAGAGCCGACGGCGTTTTCAATTCCTATTGATTTTGCGGGATTGTAAGTAGCCGCTTTAACGGCATATTCAAGCGGTATTCCGAATGATACCGCTTTTTTCATACATTCAAATAAATTTGAGACGGAGCCGGCGATCGTGCCGTCGGAAAGAACAGCTTTGCTGCCGGTCTTTGTTACTTTTTTGCCGCCGAGTTCGTACTGTCCGTCATCCATTCCAGCGCCTTCCATAGAATCGCTTATAAGAACCACTCTGTCATCGCCGAATAATTTAAAAACAGCCCTGACCGCCGACGGATCTACGTGAACACCATCCGAAATCAGCTCGACGAAAACGGAATCGTCGTCAAATGACGCGCCTAAAACTCCCGGAGATCTGTGAAGAAACGGATTCATCGCGTTGAAAAGATGAGTCACGTGATCCGCACCAGACCTGAACGCCTTCGCAGCCTCTTCGTAAGAGCAAGAGGTATGACCGAGCGAGATGTGTGAATAATCGGAAGCTTTTTTTATAAAATCATATGAATTATCAAGCTCCGGCGCTACAGTTACAAGCTTAATAAGACCTTTGCTTGAGTCAAACAGTCTTTTGAACATTTCGAAATCCGGGTTTTTCAGGTATTTTTCGTTCTGCGCGCCTTTTTTTTCATAGGAAAGGAAAGGTCCTTCCATATTTATGCCGACTATTTGAGAATATTTTGAATCAGTTTTAATATCGGCGGCGTTTGAAAAAATCCCGGATAATATATTTTCAGGCAGAGTCATAGACGTCGGGCAAAACGACGTGACTCCGACGCTCAATTCGTATTCGGCAATTTTCCGCAGTCCCTTTTCTCCGGATGAACAAAAATCGTTCCCTTTTGCGCCGTGAGTGTGAATATCAATAAGACCGGGCAGAACATAAAGACCGTCGGCGCGTAATTCTTCAAAGTCCGAATTGAATTTATCTGCCGCAGAAAATTTTCCGTCCGAAATAAATACGTCGGCTTTTTTGAATGTAAAGTCCGGAGTAAATACAACTCCGTTTTTTATTATTAAATTCTTTTTATCTGAAGGCATATGAATTTTCTTCCCAAAATTATTTTTTTATTTTATAATACTTTATGATTTTCTCCCCGTCAAGCTTGAAATTAATCGGCAGAAAAATAATACCGGACGAAAAAATAAAATTTTTTAAATAAGAAATCCGATTTGTTTTAATAAATTAAAAAATAATTATTGCAATTAGTTTTGATAATTGTTATAATATTCGTCGGTAAATTATAACCTAAATTCTTATCGGAGGAAAATTGATGTCAGAGAAATTTGTTTACATGTTTTCTGAAGGCGCTGCTGCCTTCGGCAACGACATGACAGAAATGAAAAACAACTTGGGCGGAAAAGGCGCCGGACTTGCATCCATGACAGATGCGGGCATGCCTGTTCCTCAGGGCTTCACAATTACTACGGGCGCTTGCACACAGTATTATAAAGACGGCAGAGAGATAAATCCCGAAATCCAGGCTGATATTTTCGCTCATTTACACGAGCTTGAAAAAATCACGGGAAAGAAATTCGGCGATGTTAAAAATCCTCTTCTTGTATCGGTTCGTTCCGGCGCGAGACAGTCAATGCCCGGTATGATGGACACAATCCTCAACCTCGGACTTAACGATGAGTCTGTTGAAGGACTTGCCGCTAAAACAGGCAACGTAAGATTCGCTTACGACTCATACAGAAGATTCGTTCAGATGTTCGCTGACGTCGTTATGGGCGTTTCAAAGTCCCTCTTTGAAAACGAAATTGACAAGCTCAAGGCTGAAAAAGGCGTCCAGAACGACGTTGACCTTGACGCAGATGATTTAAAGAAACTTGTTGTTATATTTAAGAAAATTTATGAGGACAACGAGGGCAAGGCGTTCCCTCAGGATCCTAACGTTCAGCTCATCGAGGCTGTTAAAGCCGTTTTCCGTTCATGGGACAATCCGAGAGCAAACGTCTACAGAAAGATGAACGAAATTCCCTATGAGTGGGGCACAGCAGTCAACGTTCAGCAGATGGCGTTCGGCAACTCCGGAGATCATTCGGGAACAGGCGTTGCTTTCACAAGAAATCCCGCGACAGGCGAAAAGACTCTCATGGGCGAGTATCTTATCAATGCCCAGGGCGAGGACGTCGTTGCCGGTGTAAGAACTCCTTCTCCTATTTCCAAACTTAAAGAGGATATGCCCGAGGTATACGCTCAGTTCCAGGATATAGCCACAAGACTTGAAAATTATTTCAAGGATATGCAGGACATGGAGTTCACAATCGAGGACGGCCACCTCTACATGCTTCAGACAAGAAACGGCAAGAGAACGGCTCAGGCGGCTCTCAAGGTAGCGATGGATCTTGTAAGCGAAGGCATGATTACAAAAGAAGAGGCTGTATGCAGAGTTGAGCCCAAACAGCTTGACACTCTCCTTCATCCTCAGTTCGACAAGGAAGCTATCGCCAAGGCTGATCCTATCGGAAAAGGTCTTGCGGCGTCTCCCGGATCGGCTTGCGGACAGGTTGTTTTCTCAGCCGAAGAAGCAGAGCAGTTCGTAAAAGACGGCAAATATCCCAAGGCTATTCTTGTCAGACTTGAGACATCTCCCGAAGACATCGTCGGAATGCAGGTATGCCAGGGCATTCTCACCGTCAGAGGCGGTATGACATCTCACGCTGCTGTTGTAGCGAGAGGAATGGGCGCTTGCTGCGTATCCGGATGCGGAAACTCCAACAAGGTTTCGATCTCCGAGGAAAACAAGACATTCACAATAAACGGACATACATTCAAAGAGGGCGACTGGATGTCACTCGACGGCTCCACGGGCAACATCTACGAAGGTCAGATTCCTACCGTCGCTGCTACAGAGGATCCTAACTTCCAGGAGTTCATGAGCTGGGCTGACGCCAACAGAAGAATGAAAGTCCTTACAAACGCCGACAATCCGAAAGATGCGCAGAACGCCGTAAACATGGGCGCCGAGGGAATAGGACTTTGCAGAACAGAGCATATGTTCTTCGCAGCCGACAGAATAAAGGCCGTCAGAGAGATGATCTGCTCGAGAACGGTTGAGGAAAGAAAAGTCGCTCTTGCAAAGGTTGAGCCTTTCCAGCAGAAAGACTTTGAAGATATGTACAGAATCATGGGCGACAGACCTATGACTATAAGATATCTCGATCCGCCTCTTCACGAGTTCCTTCCCACAACAGACGAAGAGATTAAAGAGCTTGCCTCTGAAATGAATATGACTGCCGAAGCTCTCAAGGACGTAGTAGTTTCCCTTCACGAGTTCAACCCGATGATGGGTCACAGAGGCTGCCGTCTTGCGGTTACTTATCCCGAAATTGCGGAGATGCAGACAACTGCGGTCATCAATGCGGCTATCAATGTTTCCAAAGAGATCGGCAAAACTATCACTCCTCACATAATGGTACCGCTTGTCGGAGAAGTTAAAGAGTTCAAGTTCGTAAAAGACACTATCGTTAAGACAGCTGATAAGATAATAGCTGATGCCGGAATCGACATGAAGTATGAAGTCGGAACGATGATAGAAATCCCGAGAGCCGCTCTTACAGCAGGCCAGATAGGCGCTGAAGCGGACTTCTTCTCATTCGGAACAAACGACCTCACTCAGATGACATTCGGCTTCTCAAGAGATGACGCGGCTAAGTTCCTTGACGCTTACTACGACAACAAGATTTATGAGTCGGATCCTTTCCAGCACCTCGATACTGTAGGCGTAGGCAGACTTGTAAAACTTGCCGCTAAAGAGGGCAGAGAGGCTAATCCTAATCTTACTCTCGGAATATGCGGAGAGCACGGCGGAGATCCTTCTTCTATCGAGTTCGTCGATTCTATCGGTCTTGACTACGTTTCCTGCTCGCCGTTCAGAGTACCCATCGCGAGACTCGCTGCGGCTCAGGCAACGATTAAGTCAAAAAAGAAAGCTTGAGTTTAGT
>OMUY01000086.1 GCA_900314355.1 uncultured Eubacteriales bacterium
CGTGTAGGCGGAGTCATCGGCGAACATTCGAGCGACAACCCTGCTGACCTGACAATCAGAAACTGTACGGTGGACGCCAATACCAAAATCAACGCAAGCAATGCGGACTGCGGCGGCATACTCGGCAAAAACAGCACGAGCAAAACAATTTATTTTTATAACTGCGAAAATAATGCCAACATAAAAAATGTAAACACAACCGCAGGCGGAATGATGGGATACAATGAAGGATTCGGCTACTATGAAAACTGCAAAAACACAGGCGACATGACCGGCGCCTTTGCCGGCGGTATGATAGCAGGTGAAAAGGACGATCCTCAGTATTTTTATAACTGCACGAACACAGGCAATATTACAGGAACAAGCTCCGACGCGGGCGGCATCATAGGACAGGCGTTTTCGGGCGCGGTATCGAGCAACGACTACGAAACATATACCGAAATCACAGATTCTTTCAGACAGGGTCTTATGGACAAGAAAATACCCTACGTCATCGGATGCAAAAACTCCGGAACAATCAACGGACAGGGCGACAACGCAGGCGGTTTGGTCGGCGACAACGATCATGACCGTTTAATATATATAAGCGACTGCGAAAACACAGGTGAGGTCAAAGCGAAAAACAGCACCGGCGGTATAATCGGTTACAACAAAGGTTTCGGCGCTTATCTCAACTGCTATAACACCGGAAACATCACGCAGGCTTCGGCAGGCGGCGGCGGAATCGTTGGCGTAATTCAGGACGATAAATCTACGTTTGTAAACTGCTATAACTACGGAGACGTCAACGTCGCGGGCTTAGCGGGCGGCATATTGGGCAAAATTGACGACAAAATGTCCACAAGCTCGATTTTCACTCATTGTATCAACTTCGGTTCTATTTCATCATCCGCAGACCTTGCCGGCGGTATGATGGCCTACAACCATAACGGCGGCTCGAACAAAACAGTAACTTTTACCGAATGCGGAAACTTAGGAAATATCACAGGCTACAAGAGCGCAGGCGGTATTCAGGGTCAGGGCAGCTACACAAGCGCATACCGCTGCTTCAACACCGGAAATATCAAAACTACAAATAATTCATCAACTTACGTCGGCGGTATCGCGGGCAACGACATCACAAACTGCGAGGACTGTTTCAACTTAGGAACGGTCTCAGGAGGAACAGCCGCGGCAGGAATTGTAGGCTATATGGTTTCCACTACAATTAAAAACTGCTACAATGCCGGAACAATATCCGGAGCTACAAACAATTACGGCGTATATTACAACGGTTCAAACTCCGTTTCAACGGCAACAAACAACTATATGCTTGCCGGCTCCGCTCCAAACGCCTCCACAGAGGCAACTAAAAATGCCGCTGACCTTAAAAATTCAGCTTCTATTCTCGGCTCAAATTACGTGACAAGTTCATGGGACGTTTCAAACTCATATCCCGTACTTTCATGGTGGAGAGATATGTTCAGATTCGGAGCCGAGTTCAACGCGAACGGCGGGCAGGTTTCGGGTACTTCTTCATATCTAAAACAAACTTATAATACGTCGATTACTCTTCCGTCAGCGGCGAAAACAGGCTATGATTTCGCAGGCTGGTACACATCGGCAAGCGGCGGCACGGCTGTAGCAAATGTCAGAATGGGCGTCACATCGCCTATGAATTCCGGCGCTCTCACACTGAACACTGACGACATGCACAATCCTATCTGGGTCGGAAATACAGCCGTCTACTACGCTCACTGGACACCGACAAACTACACTATTACATATTCAGGCACAGACGGAGCCACATTTGAAAAAGCAAATCCCACTTCATACACAATCGAATCTGGCAGCTTTACACTTAATAATCCCACGAAAGCAGGATACACATTCGCCGGCTGGACAGGCTCAAACGGAACGGCAGCCTCCACCTCCGTCACAGTTCCGACCGGATCTTACGGAAACAAATCGTATACCGCAAATTTCTCAGCAGTAAAATACACTCTTACATTAAATAAATACGACAGAACGACTGTTTCAATAAATCATTACATCAACGTTCAGACAACTCTTCCTTCGGACAGCAGGACAAATTACCTGTTCTCAGGCTGGAAAGTAGCGTCAACCGACGGCAACTGGCCGGTTGGAACAGTATTCGCCGCCGGAACAGTTGAAAACAACAAATATTACGGCAACGCATCATTCAATCCCGTATTCTCCGCTATACCGATTATCACATATAAAACGGTTCAGGCGGCAGACGGATTCTACATCTACGCAAATGTCACAAATACCGACAACTTCGGTAATGTCATCACAGTTAGAGCGGGACATTCAAACAGCGTATCAAACGACACTTCGTCAAATGATTGGGCGACATCTTCGAGCATATCGAGAAAGATGACATCAGGTTCATGGACTGTTGACGGCACAACGTATACTTACAGATACAAAGTCTTAGTATCAGACAACGGCGGCAATTACGGAACATATCAGTTCTCGCTTTACCCGTTTGACACAAACGGAGCGAGATTTGACCCGACGACGTCGTCGTTTACGTTCAACTTCACCGCCACATTCGACGCTCTCGGCGGCGCTGCAAACTCAAAGGACGTTTCATCATCTGATAAATACTCCGTGACACTCGGCACACCCACGAAAGACGGTTACAAATTCTACGGCTGGATTGCTTCAACATCTGATGAAAACGGCACTTTCTCTTCTGGCACAGTTTACCAGCCCGGGACATTTACAAACTGCAAAGGCTCCGTAAAATTCACAGCTAAATGGGCAGACATACCTGTAGTTTCAGAGGCAATCGCCATTCAGGACGGTTCAAAAGGCTACAAGGTTTACGCAAACGTATCCGGAAACGTTTCAAAAGTAAAAGCTCCTTCATGGGACGACAATCTTGAGAATGGATATTCTCAGGGCGATATTCAGGAAAACTGGGGCTCTTACGACAACGACAACGGTTCTATGACAAAGCTCAGCACGCCGTTTTCAATTACAGACTCAAACGGAACCGTTCATACTTATAATTATTATTACTTTGTAGATATACAGGCAGATCACGGCGGAGATTACACATCTGCTTACCACACTCATATTTACGCGTTCGACAGCGAGCATCAGATGAGTTCAGTATACGTTCAGGCGGCTAATTTGTACAACGAGACTACAAAAACAATTTCAACGTCCGGAAAAATTTACATGGATTTCAGCTACTCTGTAGATTTTGACGGCTATCAGGCAAACACATCCGGCGAGTACAACGAGTACACATACGACACGGCGCATCAGAATTATCTTGTACTGCCCGATTTATCAGGCAAGAGAGACGGATACGAATTCGGTGGGTATAAAGTCGTAAGCGCGGAAAGTCCCACAAACTGGTCAACATCCGAAACTTACGCCGCGGGAACTTATTCGGATAAATACGGAAATGTTGAATTGAAAGCAATCTGGGCGCAGATTCCTGTTGTAAGCTCAATTGACTGCGTAATGTCAACTACAAACTCACACAGATTTGCTGTTCACGCTCAGGTTGACAACGCTTCAGACCTCAGAACTACAAACCCCGTTATGATTTCCGTTAACGGCTCAACACCCGTTGAAATGTCTTACGCATCAGGCGCGAGCGGCTACAACTACACTTATAACGTCGATTTCACAAACTACTCCGATACTTTTGACATCACTATTACAGCTTACAACACTTTGACATCCTCAGGAACAAAGACATTAAAAGATTACGTTCCCTCATGGAAAGTGACATATGTAAACGGATCTGCCACAAACGTTGTATCCTACACTTACGGCAGCGGTATCAGCGTTCCTCAGCCGACTCAGGACGGATACACGTTCATCGGCTGGCAGATAACATCCACAAGAGATTCAAGCCAGTGGACTGTAAATAATTACCTTCAAGATTATTACACATCCGGAACGACTATCACGGGAAAAATCGGCGATGTAAACGTAAAGGCAATATTTGCAAAAACACCTGAAGTCTCCTCTGCAAAGGTCGTTCAGGACGGTTCAAACGGACTTAAAGTTTACGTAAACGTGACGACGGAAAATGTAGAAGATGTTCTTGCGGCAGTATGGACATCCACGTCAACAGCAAATATTCAGGATTCATCTTCAAAGACAGACCTTAATGATTACACCGGTAAAGACAAGGAAGCGTCAAAACTTACAGCCGGAAATTACACAGTTGACGGAAATACATACAACTATTACTACTACGTGAAATTCGCCGACCACGCGGACAGCGCTCAGTACCTTTACTACAACATCGACATCTACGCTTACGGAACATATTATTCTGTAAACAGCGCCGACATGACGCACACGCTTACCACTTACCTGCCGTCATGGAAAATCACTTTTAACACTGACGGAGGCTCCGCTGTTTCGCCGATAACATATAATTATAATTCAACTATAACTTTGCCGACAGGAACAAAGACAGCCGCGACATTCACGGGCTGGACATGCGACACGGGATCCGATACAACTCAGAACAACTGGGGGACAGGCAAAATAGCAGCCGGCAATTATACAAATAAGTTCGGCGACGTAAATCTCACCGGCACGTTTACGGAGACTGTCTACACGATAACTTACAAGAATATTGACCCCACCGATTCTTCTAAGACCGAGACGGCGACTTACACGTATTCCAAAGGGTTTACTGTAAATTCATACTCAAATTCTTCGTGGAAAAAGAAAATCGACAGCTTTAAGGTTACTTCGTCATCGTCCGGAACAACGTGGACAACAGGAAAAACATATAAGCCGGGAACAGAAATATCCAACATGTACGGCAACGTTACGCTTGAAGGCGTATGGTCGGATAAAATCTACACAGC
>OMUY01000001.1 GCA_900314355.1 uncultured Eubacteriales bacterium
ATATTCCTTGCTTTTCTGCGGTTTTCACGCCGTTTTCCGCAGCTTCGTTTTCCCTCCGCTGCAGGGTCCCGGAACTACGGAATCTGCCGGATTCCGGCCAGATTGCGTCATATAAACCGAAAGTTTTAATTCGCGGTTTTGCGTGAAAGAGGGGCCGACGGTCTTCTCCGGGAGCCATAAAATAGAATCAGACCCGCCCCCCGGGTGCCCTCATATAAGGCTATATCCACACTTACAGCCGGTCAGCCCAGCGGCCGATCAGGATGATCACAATGGCGAGAATCGCCAGAAACGAAATCGAAATCCAGATCGGACTCAAGACCCAGATCCATGACCATGTAATGTGGCCCGTGAGCTTCAGCGCAATGAACAGCAACGTCATCGCGTCCACAAAGCCTATGCCTACGGTCTTTACTTCTTTGTTGTTCTGCATCGGTCTCTTCTCCCTTCGGTGATGTACTCTCTGCCGCCCTCTGCTATGCTGCCTGTGGCTGCTGGCAAAGGGCAACCCCTCGCCACTGTGTCAGTAGTGGTACGAGGGGTTGTGGTCTTCTCTTCTTGTCTTGATGCTGTGGTGACGGTGGCAGAGCGCCTGCCAGTTGCTCTCGTCCCAGAACAGCCGCTGGTCGCCACGGTGAGGAATCACATGATCCACATCTGTCGCCTTAACGTACCGGCCTTCCTTCATACACTCCACACACAGCGGGTGGGCTTCAAGGAAGCGTCTGCTGGCCTTCTGCCATGCCCTGCCGTAGCCGCGCTCCGCCGCAGGCCGCTGCTCATCAGTATGCAACGGCTTGTGTTTGTCACAGTACTTCGTGCCGTAAGGAACAAGCTCAGGACAACCGGGGTGACGGCAGGGGGTGTTAGATCTTACCGGCATCCTTTGACCTCGGCTTTTCTTTTACCCACAGAACAAACAAAGTCTGAAGACAGAACTTAATCCACGGAAGCGGCAGTCCGTCCAATGCTTTCTCCAGATCGGACAAGCACGAAGGGACATTGTACAAATCGTCAAGGCAGTCAAAAATCTCAGCGACTTTGTGGTCGATGTCTTCCAACTCAATAAGACTTATTGATTTTCCTGTTCTCTCTGCTTTCTCGGTCTTCACTTCTCCCACGGCAGGTTCTCCTTTCCAAAATGCCCGTATGCGGAAACCAGATTGTAGTCCACATCCAGAAGGCCGAGGGTTTTGATAATCCCTCTCGGAGTCAGGTCGTAGTTTTCGCGGACGTACTTCTCGATGAAGTCCCGCTCCACATGCTCCGTGCCGAAGGTCTCGACATAGACGGACACAGGATCAGCTACTCCGATGGCATATGCGATCTGAACTTCCGCTTTGTCAGCGTACCCGGCTTTCACAATATCAACCGCAATCTTCCGTGCCATATACGCACCGGAACGATCCACCTTACTGGGATCCTTCCCGCTCATGGCTCCTCCGCCGATATGACCGACACCGCCGTAGGTGTCGCACGCCAGCTTCCTGCCGGTCACACCGCAGTCTGCGAAACTGCCGCCGATCACGAAACGGCCGGTAGGATTGATCAGCTTTTCAAAGTCAGTGTTCAGGCTGTTCTCGCTCGCCGCGATCACCATAAGAGCCTCTATGATATGCCTGAAATCGCCGGGTTCCACATCGGGGCTGTGCTGGACGGAGCAGAGGAAAGTCGTAATCTTTCCGCTGTCATAGTCGTAGCTCACCTGGGCTTTGGCATCAGCGCGGAACATACGGCTCGGGTGCTGACGGAGAAGCTGGAGGAATCTGGTCGCTACCACAAAGGGGACCGGCAGAAGCTCCGCCGTCTCGTTTGTGGCGTATCCCATCATCATGCCCTGGTCTCCGGCTCCGCCCTTATCCACACCGAGAGCGATATCGGGACTCTGCTCCTTCACCAGAATGCCGATATCAGGACCGGCATACAGAGGATTGAATTCCATGCCGCCAATACGGTCGAATCCGATCCGCTCAAACACCTCATAGACCAGCTTCCGGTAATCCGGCTTGTGCTTACTCGTCAGCTCGCCGGCGATAATGATATGGCTGTCCTTGATGAGGACTTCAATCGCCACACGGCTGTCCTTGTCATTTTTCAAGCAGTCGGTCACAATAGCATCCGCAATCTGGTCGCAGATTTTATCGGGATGCCCGTTGGACACCTGCTCACAGGTAATGATGTGCATTTATTTCTCCTTCCCGCTGAGGCGCCTTTTCTGCTTTATCAGCTCCATCTGCTTCCTCAGCCAGTTATTAATTTCGTTTACACACTCTCTGAGGATGTCTCCCACAGAGAGATCCGGCCGATGTGTCCAGACGATGGACACGAAGATTATGAAAGGCGGCATAATGATGGCCGCCAGGATAGCCAGTACAACAATCGTCGCTATCATGTCGGCACCCCCTTTGCCGGCTGAAGCTGCCCCCGTTTGCAGTTGCCCACAGTGAGATTTCTTTCAAAGCGGGCAGCCACAATTGGGGGCAGGATCTATATTTTTCTTTTTTGGGGCAAGTTGTGGCATGTATTTACTGTTATTCTCTATAAGGAAGTAAATATAGAAAAATAGGAAATCTGATGCCACGTCATGCCCCAAGATTAACGCAAACAGCCTCCAAAGCAAGTAATCACAAGGCTTCTCGGCTGTTATCGGCCTATTGCTACTGTTGCAACTGTGGCTACCACCTGTGAAGTCCATCAGTCCATCTGTCCGTCTGCTCAGGCGACTTGTAACGATCCTCATCACCATCTCCGTGGCAGACGTGGCCGCTCCAATGCATCCCAACTGATTGTCAGTTTTCATCAGGCAGGCTTGTAAACGCTGCCACATCAGGCGTTTCGGTTCCCAGTTCCTCATCACGAACCTTACAGCCGAGGATGAGTGTGGTCTTCTCTCCACCGCCCTTCGGACGCTGCCGCACATAGGTGAATCTCTTCTCCATCGCAGTTTTGAAGTTTTTCACGTTCTCGGCATTGTAGTTATAATCCCTGCACCAATGGCAGTAGACCGAATAGACCTTAGACGAGAGTTCTTCCAGTTCCGGTCCTTCATCCAGCCATGCTTCAATAAACTGGCCGATTCTGTCCGAATCCTGCCGGTATTCCTTCGTAGCATCCAGAACCGCCTGTGTGTCCATCAGCTGCTGCGCCCGGAACATCCGGTATCCTTCCAGGCACCAGTTGAAGATGCCGGACAGGTTTTTATCCTCGGCAAAATGGGACTTCAAGCCCTTGTCCTGCTCCGCTTCCTCAAAATGGCGCTTGAACGGGATGATCTTCAGACGGCCTGAGTCGAACAGCGTCATGTCGGACACATTCGGCAGATAGTTGGTATTGATGAAGATCTTGAAATTCGGCTTGAAATCAAAACTGTTTTCATGGAGAAACCTGGCATTGAGGGTATCATTACCAGTCATCCTTTTCACCAATGCCGCATTGAAGGTGATCTTCTTTTCCGGCTCGGAGATATTCACGAAGCGGACGCCGGCGAGACGGGCAATTTCCTCGGAAGGACCCGATGCGTTTGCGTTTCCGAACTTCGTGGATAACATCTCAGGGTTTGAAGTCTTCCCATAGTCACCCATGATTTTGAGGAACGTCTCCATCGTGGTGCCCTTCCCGTTACGGCTCGTCGCGCCGTACAGGATGAACATGCATTCCAGATAGGTATCCCCTGTGAGAGCATAGCCGAGGGACTTCTGGAGATAAACCGCCAAGGCGTTGTCTCCGCACATCACCTCTGTGATGAACTGATCCCATCTCGGGCAGGTCGCGTCCGGATCGTAGGTGATGCCGGACATAAGCGTCAGAAAATCCCTCGGATCATGCGCCCGGAACTCACCTGTGTTCAGATTCAGCGTGCCGTTCTTGCAGTTGAAGAGGTCTGTGTTGCGGTCAAAGACCTTGTTGGGAACGGGGAATACCGACTTGGCATCCTCGACCATGGTCTTCCTGTTCTTGCGATATTGCAGCTTTTTTACCCGCTCGATATACCGCTTCCTGGTATCCTCGTCTTTGATGGAGATCGCAAAGACATAGAGCTTATCTGCCAGATTCTTGGCAAGTTCCATCACCGCGAGGTTCCCTTCGTCCGGCTGCCAGACAGTGCCGTCATAGACATACCAGATCCCGCGGTTGGCGTTGAACCGAGCTATCGGTTTGAAGTAATCAGCGAAGGCGTTCCCGATACCGATTTCCTCCCTGCCATAGCGGGGATTCGTATGCGGCTGCATCTCTTCCAGCGTAAGGGTGACATGGCTGAGATCGGGACTGAAAGCCGCATGCTCCTCAGTTGCATCATCCAGATCGTCAAACTCCTCCTCAGCCGAATCCGCATCCCGAACGGGGATGTAGATTGTGCCGTTGGTAGCCACAGCGTTTCGGATGGTGATCTGGCCGTAGGTGGCGTCACCTGTGCGCCTGTCCCATTTGTCCCGGAACAGTCCCGATGTGCGGAAGATACGGTCGATCTGTTCTTCCACATTGCCGCACCAGAAAGCCAGCATGGAGACCAGTGCCATATCCGCATCGGACTGGGAATCGTATCCGTCAGTCCAGTTGCCTTCGTACAGAGCCTTAAACTTCTCCCCGGACTCCGACTTGCAGGCGTGTTCGATTACCTGATCGTCGGACAGATAGCTGCAGGGTTCAACGGATGAACCGCTGACCGGCTTCGTCCTTTTCATGAAAGTATCGAGGACGGTCTGCAGCGCCTCATCGTTCCTGGCAACAGCGCCCGGCTTGTAAACATCCCCGGTCACCGTCACGAAACGATGTGTTGTCCCCGGCAGATACATTTCCAGGCCATGCTTGCGATTGTTGACGTAGTACACGGTCTTGTCATAGGCAAAGTCCGGGGACAAGCGGAAGAAACCGCGCAAGCCGGAGCCGGACGGAGACCGCTCGAAGTAAGAATCCGTGAAGATGCCCAGGACGGAGGCTGCCACATCGTTGAGGCTTCCGTCCTCCCTGATGCAATGGTCGATGTCGATTGCGCCGATACCCTCGCTGACGCGGTATCCGATGCCGTCCCATCCGCCGAGTGCGTAGGCTTTCATAGCCGTTCCGAAATCAGCAAATGTGGACGGGTCGTTCACCCTCGCCATCTCACGGGTTTTCGGATTGTAGGGAACCTTAGTCTTGGTTCCGTTTAGCTTTTCGTAACGCCATACGCAGAACGAGGCATTCTGCTTCAACTCCTGCGGTATGTTCACGAAATTGACCTTAGCGGCGGTATTGCTGCTGACAGCTATGCCGTTGGCAGGTGTACCTCCAGTGCCGTTGCCGCCGTTAGTGGTAGCTGTGCTCATAGCGAAATCGCTCTCCTTTCTGAAGAATTGGAAATATACTCATACGCAGAGTCAGACAATTGAAGTCTGTGACTGCTACGGCTCCTGTGACTCCTGTGACTGCTGTGACTGCTGAGAAATGCTGATCCCAAGCTGTGTCCGCACCGCATTATCGATCTCCGTCAGCTTGTCGCCTTTCTCGACGATACCCAGATAGGATCGGAGCGCCGACTTCGATATTGTGGTGATCTGCTCCGCCAGAACCATGGAAGGCTCAAGCGGGCGGTTCGGATCGATCCTCGTCAGATGTTCCTGCCGCAACTCCACATGGGACGGCAGGTCAAACTTTTTCAGGTGGCTCGTCATCGGCAGCACAACGACTGTGCTGGCGTGATGGTTGCCCTTATCATTCGAGATGATCAGCACCGGGCGGCATCCGTCCTGGACGGAAGTCCCCGGATGGGAACCCAGCTCCGCAAACCAGACCTCACCGCGGTAAGGCGTGCGGTA
>OMUY01000049.1 GCA_900314355.1 uncultured Eubacteriales bacterium
ATGGTGTGACTGTGAAAGCTGAAAAGTTTAGCGGCTCACAGTGAACCTGAAATAGTAAAAACCTCCTTTGATACTCAAATTGTATCAAAAGAGGTTTTCTTTTGCGAATGTGCGATTTTCTAAAAAAATTAACCTTTATGGTTGACATTATCAATCGCATGGGTTATAATAGCATTAACCTTAAAGGTTAAAAGGAGGAATTGCTATGCTAACAAGTATAGGAAAGTTTTTAAGAAAAGTGCGCATTGACCACGAAGAAATCTTAAAAGATATGGCAGAAAAACTAGGTGTGTCTTCGGCGTTTTTATCCGCTGTGGAAAACGGTAAAAAGAAGATGCCTGAAATTTGGTTTGAAAAATTAAAAAGCATATATTCACTTTCCACAGAACAAGCAGAAGAATTACAAAGAGCAATTATTGATACCAACGATATGATAGAAATCAACTTGCAAAATGCAAGTGATAACAACAAAACTCTTGCAATATCGTTTGCCAGAGAGTTTGACTCGCTCGATGATGAAACGAGTGAGAAAATTCTGAAAATATTGAAACGTCGCAAGGAGGATTAATGTTTGAGCAATTATATGGTTGAACCAAAATCGCATGATGATCTAAGGAATCTTGCGCTCCAGTTCAGAAAATTATTGCATCTTGAAGATGAACTGTATTTCCCGATAGTTGAATTACTCGATGTTATGACAGAAATTTTCGACGATTTCAATTATGAAGTCGTCGAAGACAATGTATTTTCAGAAAATGTTCACACTGACACAGATATCAAAACCGGTCTTATTCGTATAAAGGAAAGTGTATATGAAGGCGCTTGTAATGGCGAAGGCAGAGACAGAATGACCATCGCACACGAAATAGGTCATTATTTTACAATATGCGTTTGTGGTTTTAAACTAACACGAAATTTTAGTGAAAAACGAATTCCTGTGTTTCAAGATCCCGAATGGCAGGCAAAGTGCTTTGCAGGAGAACTGATGGTTGCGGCTCACCTTGTAAAAGGTATGAACGAATATGAGATTGCAAAACGTTGCGGCGTTTCTTGTGATGCCGCTCACGTGCAATATGAACATTTGTAAAAAAGGAGGTAATGTAAATTGATTGTAGTTAATAAAAGAAAAAGCACCCTGTAATTGTTGGCGCAATCACAAGGTGCAAATCAGGATATGTTATTATATCCCTTTGAACTATAGACATAATAACATATCCTTTCCCAAATTGCAATTGGCAATTTAAACAAAAATAATAATTTTGTTGCCGACATATCGGCAGAAAGGAGACTGTTAAGTCTAAAATAAATTCCACCCGTAGTGGGTGTAAAGATGTTTTTCACGCATTTTTAGTAAAAAATGCTATATATGACACCAAATATGAAATTCCCTGCTTAAAACCGGAATGTCAAATTCCCAATAGGCTCATATCGTTTTCAAAAGCAATTAGAAGTTGCGATTTTAATTCTTGGATACATTATTATGAAGATGACGCTGCTTTTGAAAGAATCTGGAATAATCCTAATAAATATTTACCGATAATAAAGAGGTTCAAAGGTGTAATCGCACCGGACTTTAGCGTATATCGAGATATGCCACTTGTAATGCAGCAATGGAATATTTATCGTAGCCGTGCAATCGGTCATTGGTTGCAGGAAAACGGTGTGCCGGTTATCCCGAATATTCGATTTGGCGATGAACGTACATATGAGTTATCTTGTGCAGGTATTCAAAAGCACGGGACTATAGCCGTCGGTTCACACGGATGTATTAAACTGCTGTCTGACCGCAAATATTTCGTAGATGGATTAGCATACATAGTTAATAAATTAGAGCCACGCACAATTGTTGTTTACGGTGCCGCTCCCGAAAAAATATTTTTACCATACAAAGACAAAGGCATTGAAGTACTGCAATTTGACAGTGACTTTATGAAAAGCCGAAAGGCGGTGAGTGCCTAATGGGAGCGGGATTTCACGGTGGGTTCGGAAACACTGAGGGTGCGAAAAAGAAAAACTCAATTCCGGTTAATTCATTGGGAGATGTCAGATACAGCAAAAAGAAAACAGAAGGATATTTACTAAATCCTAATCATCCCATCGGTGCATCAAAAGCAAAATTTATGAAAGAAATTTTGGGATATTCACAGGAAGACTCAAGGTTGTTTCATAAAAATGTTGTATCTGCAATAATAGGAAAGACACCTACCAAATCTGAGCAAACGCAGTACGGCATTAAATATACCTATAATACTATACTACAAGGGAAAAATGGGAAAGCAATCAGTGCAAATGTTGTCGTGGTTATTCAAAAAGACAATGAAAGTACCACTTATAAAATAGTAACAGTTTATCCGGATAAAAAGGAGGGATAATCGATGAAAGAATTAGATGTTGTGAGACTTAAAGAGGATTTTAAAAGTATTCCGGCAGGAACAAAGGGGACAATCGTATTAGAATATGATGGTCACTGCTATGAAGTTGAATTTGTTGATGATGATAGCAATACTATAGGTGTTCTTACGACACCGAGCGAAATATTGGAACTTGCAAAAGCGGAATAGTCTGGAGGTTAAATAAATGTATAAAATAAGATTAATGAATGAATTCTTGCACGGACCGATTTGGGTACTGTATTCTGATGGAATTTCCGTATGGAAATATCCTCTAATCGAACAGGATGCCATATTAAGTGAACTTAATCAAACAGCAAAACAATTGTTTGATTCTTATTATGAATTCGATTCCCACAATGAGCCTTGTTGGTTTAATCACGAGAAAGAAAAAGCAGAGAAAAGTACAATGATAGCGCTTATTTCACGCATAAAAAAGCGATTAGACGAAATCAATGATGGCAGTTTTACAATCGAGGATTTATAGACTGAACGATTAAAGAATTTGTAGTCGTCAATGCTAATCTTTCACAGGAATACAATGGAGATGTTGGATAATGGACATTGGAAACCTAAAAAATAATTTTACTTTTTATGATGGATATGAGGACGAAAGTGAGATAGTTCTTTGTATCGAAAAAGAAGAAACTGTTCACATTTGGGAAGGTTACTTTGACGATATTTTTGATAGGGCAATAAAAGAGGGTATGAATGTGAAAGCAGAAAAAATATAACTCAATTCACAGTGAACCTGAAACAGTAAAAACCTCCTTTGATACTCAAATTGTATAAAAGAGGTTTTCTTTGAATGTAAGATTTTTCAAAAATTGACAAATATGTTTGGGAGAAATAATTCTGTAACATATTGTTGATTTTTGTAAATTGTTTTAAGGTTTGTGTGTATGATTAAATTTCAGAAAAAAGTCTCATTACGTAAATGCTGTTTTGCGACAACATTTTTACAACTGTTAATGACGTATTTAATATGATTCGCTTTATTATAAACATATGGAAAATCAAATTTCAGTAATACCATTTTAAACCGGAGATAATACTGTTGATAACATTACAAAAATGTGGTAAAGTTAGAATACCGAAGATTGACTATAAATATTTTCTGAATGTTTCATGAGATAAGACGCTTTTTACCGATCGCGGGCGGCATATTTTTTAACTTAAATGCTGTTTTTAAAAAATTCGGTAATTATCTTGACAACAGTTTTCATGTATGATATATTTTTACTGTGTTAAGATAAGTAATACAGTAAATACGGATTCAAAATAATATTTATTTTCATTTCCCATCATTAATAATAATCATCAAAAAAATAGAAAATTATTTCGGAATTGCTGCCACGCGAAGACAAATTGTCATTGAAATTGAACATTCAGGTTTAATATTAAAAAAACGGATAAAAAAGCGTATATAATATAATGGTTTTCTAAAATTAATTAAAATCATTCTTTTTATGTTTTATTCACATTGCTTCTATTTTGTAATTTAGACACGGTAAGAGAACTGTAAATGAAAAATATTCTTGAAATGCTTGAAAAAAGCGCCTATAGTTATCCTGAAAAGTATGTTTTCAGAGATGCTGAAAAAAGTATTACTTATTCCGACTTTTTAAAAAAAGCGAAAAAAATAGGCTGTGCTTTAGCTGCGGCGGATGTCTATAAATCTCCGGTTGCGATAATAATATCGCGCTCGGTAGAATGTCTGACCGCAATGTTCGGCGTGCTTATGGGAGGGTGCTTTTATACCGTAATAGATTCCGAAATGCCTTCGGAGCGTGTCAAGACTATATTTGACACGTTACAACCTTCCGCGGTGTTAGCTTCGGAAGATTGTCTTCGTTTAGTCGAAAATCTTGATTATAACGGCAGAATAATCATGTATAATGAGGCATCATCGTTTGAACCGAATGATGAAACGCTTCAAAATATAAGAAACGATATGGTGGATACTGATCCGGCGTATGTGCTTTTTACTTCCGGTTCAACAGGTATTCCCAAAGGCGCGGTTTTAAATCACCGCAGTGTGCTTTCATACATTGAATGGTATGCGAAAACATTTGAAATAAATGAAAATACCGTTTTCGGAAGTCAGACGCCTTTTTATTTCAGCATGTCGGTATCGGACGTATTCAGCACAATTTACAAGGGAGCAACTCTAAATATCATACCTAAAACATTGTTCTCATTTCCGATTAAGCTGATAGAGTATCTGAACGAACGCATGATTAATACCGTTTACTGGGTTCCCTCAGCTCTTTCGATTGTCGCAAAACTTAAAGTGCTTGATTATCTGAAACCCGAGTTTCTAAAAAAAGTTCTTTTTGCAGGCGAAGTTATTCCGGTAAAAACGCTGAATTATTGGCAAAATAAATTGCCCGATGCTTTTTTTGCCAATCTTTTCGGACCGACCGAAACTACAGATATATGCTGTTATTACATAGTTGACCGTAAATTTTCCGACTGTGAGACCATTCCTATCGGAAATGCCTGCGATAACTGCAAGCTATTTATTTTAGATGAAAACGGGGCGGAGGCTAAAACAGGCGAAAAGGGCGAGCTTTACGTCGGAGGTTCTTTTTTAAGCATGGGGTATTACAATAATCAGGAAAAAACTGCACAGTCTTTCGTGCAGAACCCGTTAAACAGAGCTTATCCGGAAATCGTTTATAAAACAGGCGATATAGTAAAGCAAAATGAAAAAGGCGAACTATTATATATTTCCCGCAAAGATATGCAGATAAAGCGTATGGGCTATCGAATAGAACTCGGAGAAATTGAAGCGGCTGCGAGCTCGGCAGACGGAGTTTTTTCCGCCGCTGCCGTTTACGATAAAAATGACGACAGTATAATTCTTGTTTATGAGGGAAAGCAGAAAAATACTGATGAGGTTATGAATGTGTTGAAAAACCGCCTTCCTGATTATATGATTCCTCAGCGAGTAATACGCATTAAATCAATGCCGATTAATACTAACGGAAAAATCGACCGAAATCGGCTGATTTCAGAATATAAAAATTTCTAATGCAATAATAAAGCAATAATTTTTAAGAGAGAAAAATTTATGGAACAGATTGTTAAAATACTTGAAAAGATAAAACCCGGTGTGGATTATGTTAGTGAAACAGACCTTATAGGCGATAAGATACTCGATTCTCTTAAAATCGTTCAGCTCGTAGGAGAGCTTGACGATGAATTTGATATCGAAATTACGCCAATAGACATTATCCCGGAAAATTTCAAAAGCGTACAGTCCATTTATTCAATGGTTAAAAGGCTGGAGGAAGAATAATGATATGAGTTATACCTCGTATTATTATTTCATTTTTCTCGGCGCTGCTTTTGGGTTATATACAGCGATTCCCAAAAAATATAAGTGGATTGTGCTTTTAAGCGCAAGCGTCGTTTTTTACCTTATTAACAGCCGTTGGCTCATAATATTTTTGCTGCTTGCGACCGTAAGCGTGTATTTTACCGGTATATTTTTAAATAAGATCAACGCCGGTTTCGCGCTTGCAAAAAAAGGACTTGAAAAAGAAGACCGCAAAAAGCTTAAAAAAAATATTACATGGCAGAAAAAAGCTGTAGTGGCTCTCTCGCTGATATTTATCTTTGGCATTCTTCTTGTGCTTAAATATTCCGGATTCTTTGTATCTTCCGTCGAATTTTTTGCCCGAATTTTCGGTTTTAATCCGCACTTTAAAACGTTTAACTTTTTATTGCCGCTCGGCATATCTTATTATACATTGCAGGCGGCCGGATATATTATAGACGTTTACAGAGGAAAATACCGCGCGACCGACAATTTTTTTAAATTGGCTCTGTTTCTGAGTTTCTTTCCTCAGATAGTCGAAGGCCCTATAGGCAGATACGATCTTCTGGCCGATCCGCTTTACGAAGGTCACAAGTTTGATTATATCCGTGTTACAAAAGGTCTTCAGTTGATTTTTTGGGGACTTTTTAAAAAAATCGTTATAGCGGACCGCATTAATATTTTTGTAAACGAAGTTTTCGGCAATTATCAAAAATACAGCGGAAGTATAATATTGCTTGGCAGTATACTTTACACTTTGCAGATATATGCCGATTTCTCGGGATGTATGGATATTGTAACAGGCAGCGCGCAGCTTTTCGGGGTTCCTCTTTCTGAAAATTTCAGACGTCCGTTTTTTTCAAAATCGGTCGCTGAATTTTGGCGCCGCTGGCATATAACCCTCGGTTCATGGCTCAGGGATTATATTTTTTATCCTATTTCACTTTCAAAACCGTTTATGAAGATTTCAAAATTCGCAAAAGCTCATACTTCAAACGAGTATTTCAGTTCGCTCATTCCGGCTTCGTTTGCGATGTTTTTTACATGGTTTGGTATAGGGTTTTGGCACGGATCCGGTTTGAAATATATAGTTTACGGTCTTTACTATTATGTCATCATGATTATCGGCATGTATATGGAACCGCTGTTTGTTCGTTTCTTCAAAGCTGTACGAATTGACAGAAACTCAAAACCTGTCAACGCCCTTAAAATAATCAGAACGCTGATTTTTGTTGTTTGCGGCATGACTCTTTTCAGAGCTGATTCAATTAAAGTATGGTTCAATATGATAAAAAAAGTATTTGTCGGTTTTCATGGCGGTACGTTTTTAAAAGACGCGCTTTCATGCGGAATGGATAAGCAGGATTTTATTATAATTATAATCGGTGCCGCGATTATGCTGATTATCAGCGTTTTGCAGGAAAAGGGCTTGAACATACGTGACAGCTTAGCTAAACGTGCTTTACCTGTCAGGTGGGCTGTTTACGCGTGTCTGATTCTTTCGATAATAATTTTCGGCGCTTACGGCGTCGGCTATGAAACGGTAGATTTTATTTACGGTCAGTTTTAAATAGTGATTTTTATGAAAAGAAAAACGAAATATTTAATCCGTTTTTTTGGCTTTTTAGTGCTCATTCTTTCGCTTGTTATGTCATCTTCATACATGCTTGCGCCAAAGGATAATACAAAACAAAGCGGAATAATAAATCCGAATGCGAACGGATTTTATTCGGAACCGAAAAATTCAATAGAGGTCGCCGTTATAGGCAATTCCGACGCTTACAGCGGTTTTTCGCCGATGGAATTATGGAATAACTACGGCTATACATCATATGTGAGCGGAGAAGGCAGACAGACCGTGGCGCAGGCTTATGAGATGCTGACCAATTTACTTAAAAATCAAAAGCCTCAGGTTATAATACTCGAGACAGACGAATTTTTTACAAAATCTAACTTTTTTGATAGCGCTTACAGTTTTTTTAACGCTACTTTTGGCGCTCCGTTTTCTGTATTCAAATATCACAACCGCTGGAAAACCGTAAAGCTAAATGAGCTTTTGAAAAAACCGCAATATACCGCGCACTGCGTTTCAAAAGGGCAGTTTTTAAGCAACGACGTTAAACCGTACCGCGGTAAGGAGTACATGATTAAAACGGATAAAAAAGCTGTTATTACCATGAGTACTAAAAAGTATATTGAAACATTTGTGAAAACCTGTCGTGACAATAACGTGGACGTCTTGTTTTTGGAGCTTCCGTCGCAAAGCTCATGGAATTATGAAAAGCATAATGCGGTAAACGAATTAGCCGGAAAATTAGGCGTATCATTTATCGATATGAATATCGAACTTAATAAAATCGGATTTAACTGGGAAACGGATTCGCGCGACGGCGGGGATCATTTAAATAACAGAGGCGCCAGAAAATGCACGGTTTTTATGGGCGAATATTTAAAGCGAAACTACAAACTGGAAGATCGCCGCGGGCAAGTGAAATATAAACAATGGGACGAAGATTATAAGAGTTATTTAAAAATTGTTAAGATTAGATAAACCGTCTCATTTTTATGAAATGTCAGTAAAAAAAATTTATCATTTGAAATTTTATAATTCTTTTGAAAAAATTATTTTATCCTATTGACATTTTTGATATTATTGTTTAAAATAATGACTCAATCTGTTTTATTTAAATTAATTATTTTCAAATGGTTAATTTTAAAAATATATTCTTAAAGAAAGGAACATTCAGTCATGGGAAAGACAAACAAATATTCAGGAACACAGACGGAGAAAAATCTGCTCGCCGCATTCGCGGGAGAGAGCGAAGCGAGAAATAAGTATACTTATTTCGCATCGGTTGCAAAAAAACAGGGATATGAGCAGATAGCTGCGCTTTTCCTTAAAACAGCCGATAATGAGAAAGAACACGCAAAACTTTGGTTCAAAGAGCTTGGATTACTTGGCGATACAGAGGAAAATCTCCTCGCCGGAGCAGAAGGCGAAAATTACGAGTGGACAGAGATGTACGAAGGCTTTGCAAAAACAGCCGATGAAGAGGGATTTAAGGATCTTGCCGCCCGTTTCCGTCTCGTAGCAGCTATTGAAAAGAGCCATGAGGAACGTTACCGCGCTCTTCTTCACAACGTTCAGACAGCTCAGGTCTTTGAAAAAAGCGAGGTTAAGGTTTGGGAATGCAGAAACTGCGGCCACATCGTCGTCGGAGTTAAGGCTCCAGAAGTTTGCCCGACATGCAACCATCCTCAGAGCTTCTTTGAAGTAAGATCGGAAAACTATTAATTATTCACAGAGGATTTTTGACCGGGTTTTCCCGGTCATATTTTTTTTCTTGATAAATTCATTTTATTGATATATAATTTATAAAGTATAATGTTCTCGGTTATATGTTTCATTTTTTATTGGATTGTTTATAGTACTGATTAAATTATGGGTAATGTTTGCAGCTATGTAAAATGGCGGGGAGATATAGAACTTACCTCGGAAAACTTTTCCGAGGCTGATGTGCTGTGTTTTTCAATTCTTTCTTACATTGATTTACAGGGTATCGCTCCCGATATCGGCGCTCAGGAAAATAAGACATTACGTGAAATAACGGACACGTTTTTCCTTCCTCTTCAAACAGATGCCAGGTTAAAAGGAACTATGCTGTATCATCCTGAAGAAAATGTTCTAAGCCTTCTTTGGTATATGGGACATTCAAAGAGATTCGGCGAAATCAAAATAATCGATTGTTCAAAAGTTGAAAATGAATTTGCCGGCAATCATTTTTACGCCTACACTGCATTACTGCCGGGAGGCAAAAGAGTAGTTTCTTTCCGCGGTTCGGAAATGACGATTTCGGCGTTTAAAAGGGAATTTGCGTCTTCTTTTACCGTAATGCCCGATCACAAGGAAGCGCTGTCTTATCTTCAGCATTCTTTAAAGGAAAATGAAGACAACATTTTTGTCTGCGGTCATTCTTCAGGCGGAAATATGGCAGTATATGCGGCGGAGAGACTTGATGAAATTTCAAAAAAAAGAATAGAAAAAATCTATTGTTTTGACGGCGCTGGACTTTCGGATGAAATTGATGACAAAGACGGATTTATTGCTGTTTCAAAAATTTTAAACGTCTATGTTCCCGAATATTCTGTGACCGGCAGAATTTTCAGAAAAGATGAAAATCTTATTATGATTCATTCGTCTTCAAAAGATATTATGCAGCATGACCCGATGACATATCAGGTTATTAAAGATAAAATCATCAGAGGCAGAAAAAGAGACGAAACATCAGAAATAATCAACAATATCATTTCAGAAAAACTCAGCGGAACTGATGAGGAAAAAACAATTTTTACAAACGAGCTTTTCTTAAGCCTTTCTTCCCACGGGAAAAAAGATCTTTCGGATATTTCCGGCTCGTCTCCGTTCGGATTTTCTTCTGTTGTATTGTCAATGACCTCCGATAAGCGAGGCTTCAAACAGTCCTTCAAAAATTTATTTGATTCTTATAAAAAGAGAGTAAAAAATATTAATATCGGCGACATCGTAAAGAGCGACAAGTTTTTAATTTCTGTAATTTTTCTCTGTCTGGGAATTTTATATATAGTTTTCCCGGTTAAATTCTATTCGATTATCGGAGCGGTAATTTCGGCGGCGGCGTTTATATGGTCGCTTTCAAGGCTTTATAAATCGGCGCTGAGCGAGGAAAACAAGGGTGTAAAGCAAAAACAGATTATTCTTTATCTTATCATTATGGCGTTTGTGATGTTCATGTGCACAAGCGCAAATAAGCTTTCTGTTCTCGCTACAATAGCCGCGGCGATATTGTTCTTCTATTTCGCCTATAAAGTCATTCAAAAAGGCATAAATACGAACAGAAAGCTTTACAAGACTTTAAAACTTATCGTCGGCGGGGTTTGCATTTTCGGAGGAATATTTATTCTGATATCTCCCGAATCAATCAAAAAAATCAGTTCATACGTCATAGGAGTCTTTATACTTGCTGCAGGTATTTTCTTCTTTATTTTGTCAATAACTGAAAATTATGACGAAGTAAAGAATGAAATCGAAGGCACAGACGAGTCTTTTTATGAAGATTACGAGTAGAATACTATGGAGGGTAAAATAAAATGAGTGAATACATGGATAGGGCGAAAAAACTGAGAGCTGTCGTCACTCCTCATCACAACTGCGCGCAGTCGGTTTTCGTTCCGTTCGCGGAAAAATACGGCTTATCTTATGATGACGCCATGAAAATTGCCGCAAATTTCGGCAGCGGAATGAAAATGGGTTCTGTCTGCGGCGCGGTTACGGGCGGATTGATGGCACTGGGGCTGTTCGGCGCTGATGACATGGAGACTGTAAATAAGTATTACAGAAAAATCAGAGAAAATCACGACGGTATTTTGGACTGTGCGCATCTTCTTGCGAAAAACGCCGAACTTGGAAAAGACAAGAAACAGCACTGCGACGGCATGGCATTTGAATGTGTCGGGCTTGTCGAAAATATCCTCAAAGAACAGGGCAAAATTTAAAATAAAAAAAATTCCCGCCTTATGGCGGGATTATTCAAATGACAAAATAATCGGTATTTTCAAGTCCGTATTTTGATTTGTCCAAAATGTCTCCAACCTGTTTTATTTCAACTTTGTTTCTGTCCGGATATAAAGTCAGGGCGGCTAGCGAAAATCTGCCGCCTTTTTTATTGATTTCACTCCCCGATAATGCGGGACAGGACTGTCCGAACGAATCCATTTCATCGCCCGGATTAACAATAAAAAAAAGGTGAATGTGCGCGAAAAGATATAGTTTGGGATTTATTCTTGACGTAAGTTCTACCCATTTTGAATAAGTGTCCTTTTCAATGGCAAATTTCTTTTCATTGTTTAAAATAGTGAAAGGCATATGGCACAAAACGATATTCATTTTTGAGTTTTTGTAAATATCGTTTTGGACAGACTTTTCAATGAATTTCGTCTCTTCGGCTCTGAATTCTCTGCAAGAGACGGAATTGCCGTACTCTTTGTCGGAGTCATCTTTATCTTCTCCGCAGTCGAGAACCATAAAAGACAGATCTCCGATTTTAAGATTATAATAGGTTTTCCCGTCAACAAGAGGGAAGTATTTGTCTAAAGCTTCTGCCGCCGGTCCTCTTAAGTCGTGATTTCCTCTTGAAATAATGCACGGAATCGCGCCTTTTGTTATTTCTCCCGAAATGAAATATGTATTTAAATAAACTTTTTCCGTCTGAGCGTTTTCTCCGATATCTCCGTTCAAAATAAGCAAATCCAAATTTTCGCCGAAATATTTTCCGTATTCAATAGGTTTTTTCGTCAAATTATGAGTGTCCGCTATATGAATGATATTAATTTTCTCTTTGCCTTTTTCAAGCGGTTTAAAAACAAAATTTTTTGTTATTTCAGGCAAAGTTTTCCCACTGTAACTGCGCCTTTTGACAATGGGAATTAAAGTTACCGAATATTGTTTTTGTTCATTTAAAATTTCGGAGGGAACTGAGGCTAAATGTGCTGCGGTTTCTGAAATATTTACGCCGCAAACAGCGTTATAATATTTTTTCCCGCCGACAGTGATATACATAAAACACTTTCTGTTTACGGTAACTGATATATAATATTTATCTCCGGCTGCGCAAACAGTCGGATATGTTTTGGCTATGTCAAAAAAATCCATTTGTCGGCTCCTTTTATCGTTTAATATTATTAAATATACCATACATTATTAATTTTTTCTACACAAAAATAAAAAAAACCATATCAACATAAGATATGGTTTCATATGGTGACCCGGACGAGGATCGAACTCGTGTTACCGCCGTGAAAGGGCGGTGTCTTAGCCGCTTGACCACCGGGTCATAATTGGTAGCGGCAATTGGATTTGAACCGATGACACTTCGGGTATGAACCGAATGCTCTAGCCAACTGAGCTATGCCGCCATGTACAATTACTTGAACACGCGATCGGCATATATTGCCGCGCCATCAAGCTTTATTATTATACTTGTAACTTATTGCGTTGTCAAGCCTTATTTTAAAAAATATTTTGTCAATCCGGACATATGTTAAATTTTATAGGTTTGCTCCGGTTTTATTTTATTTTTTAAAAATTTTTAAATTTCCGTTGCACTGATTTTAAATAGCTGGTATAATTATATTTGTTATATTGTGTGTAAACTTAAATATAGATTTTTTTTAGGATTGTTATATATTTGGTGGAGAAAATAAGTATATGAAAAGAAATTTAAAACTTTTGACCGTGATGATTCTCTTAATTGCGGTTTTGTTGTCTTCAATGTCGCCGGTTTTATATGCCGCCGAATTCAGAAATGAATTGGCTCTCGATGAACCTACTCCTTATGAAGAGTCTGTTGAAGAATTGTCAAGCGAGGAGCAATCATCCGAAGAAGATTCGTCTGAATATGAAACTGAAAAATATTCGGAATACGAATCAGAGACGGCGACTGAAATTATTCCTGAAATTTTAGGCGATGTTGACGGAAACGGGATAGTCAATGCGCGCGATGCAAGACTTGCATTGAGAGCGTCGGCTAAAATCGAAAGATTGAATTCGTACCAGATAAGAGTTGCCGACTACGACAAAAACGGCAAATTATCCGCTTTAGATGCCAGATATATTTTAAGAGCAAGCGCGAAACTTGATCCGTTTGCGACCGAGACGCATACCGTTCCGACTACGGCGAAGCCGATTGCGACTACTACCAAAAAAACGACAACTGCGACGACTACAAAGAAAAATAATACAAATTCTTCGAGAAAGTACAAAATAAACTACGGTAAAGGTTTTTCCACAAGATACTCAAAGTCGGCGCTTCTTTATGATTTCGACAAAGATGTAATATTATATAACCACAATATGCATTCAAGAAGAGAGCCTGCCTCAACAACAAAACTCATGACTGCATATATAGGATGCAAATATTTGAAAGCCAACCAGGTTCTGACAGTCGGCAGCGAATTAAATTTAATGGAGTGGAATACGTCCAAAGCCGGCATATACAGGGGCATGAAGATGAAATTCAAAGATATGCTTGTATGCATGCTTCTGCCGTCCGGATGCGATGCTGCATATACAATAGCTGTTAACGCCGCCAGGGCGTATAAGCACAACTGGTCTATGTCGGCGTCAACTGCTTTGAGCACCTTTGTATCAATGATGAATTCCACTGCTAAATCTCTCGGAATGAAGGAATCTCATTTCGCGAATCCGGACGGTTTCCCTAATTCAAATCATTATGTCACGCCATATGATATGCTTATTTTAGGCGTCAACTGTTACAATATTAGCCTTATCAGAAATACTGTGGCGAAAACATACGCTACGGCATATTATTTAAACGGTTCCGTCTTTAAATCATTCAGAAATACAAACGACCTCATCAATCCGTATTCTCAGAATTATTACAGATACTGCGTTGGAATGAAAACGGGTTCACATTCTACAGCCGGGCAGTGTCTTGTATCTGTCGCAAAGAAAAACGGCAGAACGTTTTTCGGAATAGTCTATTATTCAGAATCTCACAGGACGAGATATCTCGATTTAACATCAATGTATAATAACGCTTTCAAAAACTACGCTTAAAAAGTTTATCTCAAAAAAAAAGGAGCTTTTAAATGGAAAATCCCGTATTAAACATAAAATATAAATATGACGGTAAAGAATATTTCCTTAACTCGTTTGGAAATTCACCTTACCTTGATGCACAGGTAAACGTAACAAACATTTCGGTCAACGTCAAGCTTTTTCCAAAGGCTTTTGTTGAGCTTGAATCGGCTAAACTTGAATTTTCTCATAAATTTCAAGACGGAGACAGATTTTTCTCAAACGGCTATGAGTCATGGTCTACATCGAGAGAATATGCGAAGGATGATATCCAGCAGGGAATACCGAAATATGTGGGAATGAATCCAATAAAATATGCAGTAGGCGTTTCGTCTGATGTGTTCTTCGTCCCTCAGGAAAGAGAAAAAGGTCATTTTCACAGTCATTACTATACCTATATTAAAAACGTAAATGATTCGTCTGAAATTTTCTTCTTGGGCTCTCTTTCCGAAAGAAGCGGTTATACATATTTTTGCGCCGATATGATAAATGACCGTCTTTCGATTAACAAAGATGTTGAAGGCGCTGTAATATCGGACGAGTACGATCTAATAAACGTCTGCCTTTTAAGAGGCGGTTTTGACGAAGTATTTGATAAATATTTCGAGCTTATGAATGTGCCTAAGCCGAGATATGATCATTTTGCGGGATATACATCTTGGTACAATTATTTCCAACAAATAAATGAAGATATAATAATAAGAGACTTGAATTCGCTTGACAGAGTAAAAGATTCTGTAAATGTTTTTCAGATTGACGACGGCTATGAGACATTTGTCGGCGACTGGCTTGATCCGAATCCGAAAAAATTCCCGAAAGGTCTTAAATATATTGCCGATTCCATTCACGAAAAAGGGTACAAAGCAGGCATTTGGTTAGCGCCTTTCTCTGTTCAGATTAAGTCGAGAACTTACAAAGAACATCCTGATTGGATTGTAAGACACAATAATATCCCGGTTGTCGGCGTCTATTCATGGGGCGGAGCTTATACGCTCGACATATATAATGAAGAAGCGAGAAATTATATTAAACATTTCTTCGATGTCATTTTAAATGAATACGGCTTCGATATGGTAAAACTTGATTTTCTTTATTCTGAGTGCATGATACCGAGAAACGGAAAATCAAGAGGTCAGATAGAATGCGAAGCGCTCGATTTTTTAAGAGAATGTGTAGGTGACAAGATATTCTTAGGCTGCGGAGTTCCTTTGGGGCCCGCGTTCGGTAAAATAGACGCCTGCAGAGTTACCTGTGACGTTTCTATGTTTTATGAAAACAAATTATTCCCGATTTTCCCGTTAAATTCCGAACTGCCGAATAAAATCGCATCAATTAATCCGATAAATTCCGAACTTCCTTCCGCAAAGAACTCAATAAACAACACTCTTTTCAGAAGGCAGTTGAACGGCAGAGTTTGGCTGAATGATCCCGATGTATTTTATCTCAGGTATTCAAATCTTTCTTTCAATATGGATCAGAAAATACTTCTCGGCACTGTAAACCATATTTTCGGAGATGTTCTTTTTGTCTCCGACAATATGGATGAATACAAAGATCGTGATATCGAAGCTGTAAGAAAATTCTATTCCAAAAATGATGAATACAAGGTTTTGGATGTAAATTACGTCGATTCAAATAAAAAGCTTCTTGTTACAATGCTTGACAAGAATAACAAGCAGGTAATGTTCTGGTTTGACGTTGATTCAGGCGTCGGAAATCAGGAAAGTATTATAGGACTTTCTAAGAAAAGAGATTAAATTCATATTATTTGTTTGTTCCGGCATTATTGCCGGAATATGCAATTTGTTAATTATAATTTTTCAAATTATTTCATGACAGACGAAAGCTATCACAGAAAAAAAATAGCGATTTTTCAAAAGGATCTCTCTATCGGCGGTATTCAGAGGTCTTTACTCAATTTACTCACATATATCGACTTGTCATATTACGATGTCGATTTGTTCCTGTTTACCGAACCTGAATTGGCCACTCGGAATGATTTGAAAAATATCAATGTCCATATTTTAAAACCTCTTCCGTATTTTAACAGGGTTGTTCCTTTTGAAATGTTGATGAAAACATATTATTATGATCTTCCGAAAGAAAAATATGACATTGCCATTGATTATAATTCTTATTCCAACGAGTGCGCGCTTTGTGTACTTCAGATGAATGCCGCAAGAAAAATAATGTGGATTCATAATGACGTCGAAACAGAGTATAAGAATATGCCAAAATACAGAATATTGTGGCATTTCTTTAAATCCAAATTCAAATATTACGATGAATTTGCCGCCGTCTCAAACGGTATAGTGGAGCCTTTTGCGAAAAAAACTGGAATTAATGAAAACAGAATAAGCGTTATTCCTAATTCAATAAATACAGCGTTAATTTTCAAAAAGGCAAAAGAAAAAATTGATTTCGACGTGGATTCCAATCTTGTCAATTTCATTTTTGTTGGAAGGTTTACTCATCAAAAAGGAATAGATTTGACTTTGATCGAATTTTCAAAAGCGCTTAAAAAAAGGCAGGATATACATCTTTACCTTTTGGGCGACGGCGAAGAATTGCCGAAAATCAAATCAATGATCAAAGAATTAAATCTTTCTCATTATGTCACTATCCTTCATGCAGTAGAAAATCCGTATCCGTATATGGCGAAAATGGATGCGCTTATACTTACGTCAAGACATGAAGGTCAGGGCATGGTTCTTTGGGAAGCGAAAGCTCTCGGACTTGATATTATTTTCTCCCACAGACTTGAAAAATATAATCCGGAGCTTACAGGTACGTATAATATTGCGAGAGCTATTATCGAAGAGGAACATCATGTCAAGGTTCATGACGCTTTAGACGGTTATAATTTAAAAATAAAAAATGCTCTCTATGAGCTTATTGAAAATAATTGATTCTGCGATATGAAATATTCTGTTATCGTTCCGTGTTATAACTGTGAACATACAATAATATATTCGGTAAATTCCTGTCTTAAATATATGAAAGACAGAAAAGATATTGAACTTATCCTTGTAAACGACGGGTCTACCGACAGCACTGCTCAAATATTAAATACCATTTCTCAAAATGATAAGCGCATAAAAATCGTAAATAAACAAAACGGCGGTCCTTCTTCATCGAGAAACATGGGGATAGAAAAAGCAACCGGAAAATATATTCTGTTCCTTGATTCTGACGACGAGTTTATCGACGATGTTTTTTCGATTGAACCTGATAATAATAATGATGTTCTGATATTCGGATTTTATCAGAATATAATTCCAGCCAGATGCAAAATAGATTATATACCGTTTTCCGATTCATTGAATTATCTCTATTCTAATAACTTTTTAAATCCGGTTTGGAACAAAATTTATTCGAGAGATTTTTTGATTTCAAACAATATCAGGTTTTCCGATATGATGTATGGAGAGGACAGGATATTCAACGCCGATATTATCGAAGCAGGAGCGAATATTTCAATCCTCAATAAAATTTATTATAACTATATTATCAGAGATAATCTCAGTCTTACATCTAAATATCTGCCGGAGAAATTTGAAGATATCCTTATAATTTATGAAAGATATAAAAATATTCTCGGAAATACTGATGAATTAAGATTCGGACTTATTAAAGGAATTATTTCAACAGCTGTTGTAATGATAGGCGGAGATGAAAAATTTTCCGATGAAAAAATAAAAAGAAATATCGGCGAAATTATTTCGGATCCGATTGTCATGTCTGCCTTTTCCGATAAAATAGGAGGAGATTCGTACAGGGAGATTTTGAGAAAAGTCATCTGTTCGGGAAATGCGTTATTGAATTTTTGTATGATGAAAGCTATATATTTTATTAAAAAATATTTTTACTCGGTATACCTTAAATACAGAAAATAAATTTTTATAAATAAAAAGAAACAATCCGCAAAATAGAAAAGCGGATTGTTTCTTTTTGTTTGGGCATATGGAGTATTTTGAAAAAATCAGGGATAAAAACGGAAAAATCTCATTGGTTTTTACAACAATAATATACTCCAAAATTTTACAATAATCAATAGATAAACAAAAAATTAATAATATGTTCATTAAAAATTTACAGTTTATTCTGATTTACAATTATTGTTTAAAGAAATTTTTTTTACACCAAATCTGTCGAATAAATAAATAACGGCAACGGAAGCCATGATTTAACGTTGTCTGAAATACCGTCTCTTATTTCCGAGTGGATTGAAAAGAAAAATCTCATTGCATCCGTATGGTTTAAGACAATATCGCATTTTTGTTTGTCGTCTAAATCTATAACGGATATTTTATTATTTTCAGAAATAATTTCAAACTTTTCTTTTCGTTTTATTCCGTTTATCTCAAAGGAAAATTTTCCGTCCGGAATAAAACTTGTTTCGGATTTGAGATTCAGAAATGACGAAACTGTCTTTTTATAATTAAAGACGGAAAACTGTTCTACAGGACAGATACACAGGTATTCGCCGTGTTCGGATAAAAAACCGAGTAAATTTTTGTCGTATGAAGGGCAGTCGATTTCAATCTTCCCGTCGGGAGACATATTTAGAGCGGCGTTCACAATACCCGGGATATACTTTTTGTCTGTGTAGCCAATTTCGTGAACGTATTCTCCGTTCTGCCTTTCAAAGAAATAGCCTGCAAGTTTTCCCGAATCGGTCGCCTTATAAATTTTCGCATCCCATGACCTTATAATATCGTAAAACGGAGAAAAATCTCTTTTTATGAACGCGTGCCGTGCCTCGTTAATTTTCTTGATTTCTTTTAAATATTTGTCGTTTTTTGTAATAGGAGAAATTTCAAGTTTTATATTTTCTCTGTTTCCTATAAAATGTTTTTCATTCCTCGTCAGAAAATCTATATTGTATTTGTAACCGCAGGGTTCAAAGGAAAAATATTCGTATCTCTGCCTGTTTCCGCCTAAAAACGCCATATCCGTGTCATTTTCAATCAACTCTGAAACAGCGTTTTTCATAATAGATTTCATATACCCTTTATGTCTGTATTCTTCCGATACAAACACGTTGCCTATTCCGCATATTTTAAGCTGATTTCCGGCGACGACCATTTCGTTGTAAAAAAGTCCTGCGGACGCGCGGTATTGACCGTCCGCCGAAAGTGCAAGTTGGTTTTTGATTGACCCGTTTTCTTTTGTATAAATTTTCGGAAGCCTGTCAAAAAACGTATTTGTATGATTATATGAAAACGCCTTATCTATTAAAGGTTCCAAGACGTCATATTCATTGTCGGAGTCAACTTTTTTGACAACAACGTTTTTGTCCTGATGTGAAGACAAAAAATCAAATTGTAAATCCAAACTCATATTTTTTTCTTTGTATTATATTAATAAATTATTTTACTCTGAACATCGTTTCATCAACCTCGGCAATTTTTTCATTTAAATCGTCGATTATTTCAACTTTATAAAAAGAGATTGTTCTTCCTTTTCTTATACATTCGGCATTTCCGATAAGTTTTGTCCCCCTCGTAGAACGCAGATAGCTTATCCTCGCATCGGCTGTTACGAACATTCCGGCGTCTTTTCCGAAACAGGAGGCAGCTGCGCAAGCGTAATCCGCTATAGAAAATATCGCGCCTCCCATTACATTGCCCGAGGCATTCAAATGCCTTTTTTCTATCTTCATTTCAACTGTCGCTTTTCCGACTGAAATGTCTGTGATTAAAATTCCGTTTTCTCTGGCGAAGTGATCGTCCTCAAAAAATTTCAAAGCGTCTTCTTTTGTAAGCAGGTCCATTTTTTAATTCCTCCATAAGTCTTAATATAATATTTCTGTTGAAAAAATATATTGTCAAACCACTTTTAAAATCTTATTAAATAATTGTTTGATTTTTTTTGCAAAACTCAAAAATAATACGATTGCAATTCATATTTTAAAGTGATATTATTATATTATACGCGGATATCAATATAAGATAAATCAATTATAGAATAAATCTAAATTTACGTTGTTATCTAAATATCTGCATTTATTGGGAGTTGATTCTGATGAAAGATACAGTAATAAGAATAAAAGGAAAGCTCGGCAGTATGTTCACCGGATTTTCGGATTCAGGCAAACCGCATTTTACAACTTTTCCCGAAAAAGCAAAAATTTATACAGACCCGGAAAAAATTGAGCCTGACATTGAAATAATAGAAGCTGAAAGCGGAATCAAATGCGAACCTGATTTTTTTGAACACGCAAAAGAACAATTTTTGGAAAATTAAATTTTATAAAATAAAAGAATATTTAATTGTTAAAGGAGAAGGAATGGACAATTATAATCGAAATAATTATGAAAATGCAGGACAGCCCGGTAATTTTTACAATGGACAGAATAATTATACGGTAAATGGAAATTACGGACAGTCCCAGAACCCCAACCCGGGAAATTTTCCTCCTCAGAACTCTAATTTTTATCAGCCTCAGATTCCGAATAACCTCAGACCTTTGTCTATGTGGGAATATTTCGGATACAGTATTCTCTTCTGCATACCAGTAATAGGGCTGATTTTCGCAATTGTATTTTCATTTTCCAATTCAAATATCAACAGAAGGAATTTTGCCCGTGCGCAGTTCTGCGTACTTATAATCTGTGTTGTAATAGGATTGATTCTCGGGCTTACAGGAGCGTTGTCAACCCTTATTTACTCATTAAACTGAACAGGACATTATATAACCGGCCGCCCCGTCTTTTCGACAGAGCGGCTGATATTTTATTCGGAAATTACTTTATCCATGCAGATATCATAATCATTCATTTGAATATCGTCAGACATCAGTTTTTTAAAGCATAAGCAGATAAGTTTTGTATCAAGACCGGCAAGAAATCTATCGTAGTATCCCGCGCCGTGGCCTAGTCTTTTTCCGTCTTTTGAAGCGCTGACACACGGGATAACACAAAGGTCGATTTCGCTTTTGTCATAAGCGGGAATATCTTTTTTTGGCTCATAAATACCAAACTTAGACAGAACAAGATTGTCAAGTGATTTTATCTCAACCGCGTTCATTTCGGTTTTGTTTTCACATCTCGGTACAAGTACAGTCTTGCCGTCTGAAAGAGCCTTTTTGATAATCAAATGAGTATCAACTTCTCTGTCGGTAGAAATATAGATGAAAATCGTATGTGATTTTTTGTAATCATCGGAATTGATAAATTCGCTGTAGATTTTTTCTGAAGAATATTTTATATATTCTCGGCTCAAATTTTCTGTGAGATTTTTTATTTTCTGCCTTAGCTCGTGCTTTGTCATCTGTTATTTTACAACCTTGAAATACTGTGTTCTTTCTGAGTTTGCTTTAAACGACGGGAATTCGACGTAATTTACCGTGATTGAGCATTGAGTGCTTTCAACGTCTCCCTCGATACGTTTTAATGTGACGCTTTTCTTCATATTCGGTAAAAGCAGACCTTTCCCGCCTGTTATTTCATACGGAACACCGTTTATTGTGATTGATTTTACAGTCGCGAAACGCCATAAAGAATCATTTTTTATTACCGCTTTAATTTCTTTTGAATTTGAATCGATAACAGATTGCGCTGAGCCGTCAATTCTAAGCGAAACGCAGTCTTTCGGATTATGCGATTCTAAGAACTGAGGATAATTCTCATCGGAATATACGTCGGTTATGTCTCTTGTCATCAAAAGCTTTTCGGCAAGTTTTCTTAAATCTTTGTCGTCATATTCCTGACAATGCTCCATTCCGTACACTACCCATGTATTTTCAGGCAGATAACCGTTGGAAACATCTGTCTGTCTTGAGGGAGAAATATGGTCGTGCCCATCCTGAACAGCCTGAACGTAATCTTCATCGAAAAATTTATCTGTGCTGAGTCCTGTTCCTCCTGTTGAACATTTGACGTCAACGAGGCCGTCGCCGTTCATGTGATTGCCTGTTGCAAGTTCAACGCCTTCACCGGTTAAGATATTTACGTTTATGGATTTCTTCTGCGCTTTAATTAATATTTCGGAGATATTTGCCATCGTGTCTTTGTGCATGTAATCCTCGACTTTAAGCAGCGCCGCGTTTTTATTATCATCAAGATAGATGTTTCTGTATTCGTCATACAAATCTGTAGGACATACGCCCCAGACGCATCCCCATGTCGTTACGTATTTTAAAGCGCATTTTTGGATAACGTCGTAAACGCATTTGTTGATAAAACCTTTGTCGATGAATGACGTGATATCTTCAAGGTCTAAATCAATTCCTTTGTCTCTTAAAATCATATCAAGAGCGATTTCAGCTTTTGCATCCATCAAAGATTCATCATCATTCATAATAATATTGAACATCTCGGAACCCGCGAACGCAGGAGAATTAAATACGATGTTATTTAGGTGAGAATTATTCCCGTATTCATTGAGATATTCAAGCCATAATTCGCATCCGTAGGAATTGCCTATAACATTTGCCTTATCTTTTCCTGTAATTTTTAATACGTCATCTACGAAAGTTTTAAGCTTTTCAACGCATGTTACCGCGTCAAGTCTCCAGTCATATTGAAATACGAAACAGTTATCTCCGCCGATTTTTTCGGCGACGTCGGACAGAAGTTTTCTGCCTGTAGGAGTTACAGATAAGAGACCGGCTTTTTTAAGCGCGGTGTATGAGCTTTCTTCTGCCGTTTCAGTCAAAGGTTTAATATCATAGTAAGAACTGCCGTCATCATTTGTTTTTAGCGGTTCAAAAATCGTTTCCGCGATTTTAACAACAGCCTCAGATCCTTTTTCATATTCCTTTTTTGTAGTTCCTCTCATCAGAGCAGGGAAGTTTTTAAGTATAAGCGATGCTACGGGAGAAATCTGCGGAGGCCATACGCGGGTTTCATTTTTAGTTCCCTTGTCTTTGATGAGCTCGTTTTCAAGAAGTCCGGGAACAATTATCACAGGGTAATCTTCATATTTCTCCTCGTTTTCCCGGGCATATCCAATGACCGAAACGAATGAGAAAATAAGGGCGATGGACAAGAGAATACAAACAACTCTTTTGAATTTTTTCATGATACAAAATCCTCAATATATATTTATTATTATTTTATAAACGCTTTGAAGAATGTCAGCATTTCATCGTTGGCTTCCATAGATTCATTGTATTCCGGAAAGCTTATGTTGAATACATGCGGAAGCGGGTGAAGCGGCGATTTTGGAAATACATGAAATATATGAAATATTCCGTGTTCAGATAAATCCCTGTCAAATTTTTTTGAAAGAAATCCTATGAAATCTTCTTTTGAAGAAATCATCCAAATAGGCGGCATATTAGTGCAGTCAGTCAGAATATCGGACATATTGACATATTTTATGTATGGATTCTTTTCATAATTTTTGCCCATCATCTGTTCTGCGTATTCTCTTAATGCAGGAATTTTTAAAATCAAGTCGATGTCAAAAGCACCGCATGTATATCCGGCAGCGTTGAAATCAAACGATGGTTTTTTTACCCTGAATTTCTCGGCGAGATCAGGTCTTGCCATAACGGCAGTGACAACAGCCGCAAGATGTCCGCCGGCCGAATCTCCGGTGATAAAAACATTATTCATATCACATCCGTTTTTATCTCCGTTTTTGTCTATCCAATCAAGAGCTTTAAAAATATCCCGAACCTGTTCATAAGTTTTTGCCTCAGGGCTTAATCTGTAATTGACATTCATCACAGTAAAGCCTTTTGACGCAAGGTAATAACAGTAATTTTTATTTATCTCTTTAAAGCCGTAGACCCATCCTCCGCCGTGAATATCAATTATGAGAGGCAGTTTTTTTTCGCCTCTGTTTTCAGGATAATAAAAATCGAATAGATGACCGTCGATAGCGTCATCGGTGTACGGAATGTCACATTCTTCTTTCACTCCGGAAACAGGCGTCTGAGATGCAAATCTTTTGTAATCTTTTTTTTCAACGTCGTTCCAAAACATTTTAAAAAATTTATAAGGTATAGGCATAATTAATCCTTTTTTATTTAATATATATTATTTCGTCCGTCATGTCCGAACCCGGTATTCTTCTTTTTTTGGTAGTTAAAAAATATAAATCCTGGCTTCTCGCTTCAAGCTCGAAGATCCTTTTTGCGTAGCTGTCAAGCCTGCTTAAATCGGAATATCTCATGACAACAGGATAATTCATATTCTCGTTTATCTGTTTCAATAATATTCTGCCCGCATCATTAAAGCCTAACACTCTTAAATATGGCGGAGTTACAGATACATCTTCTTTTGTGATTCCAAGATAAGAATTGAAAATTATTCTTTTTATACGCGAGAGAGTATATCTTTTCGTTTTCGCCGTAAAAAACAGTTCTTCAAGAGAAGATGATTTCCTGACCGAATCTATTATCCTGTTTTCTATACCTTCCGAAACATCGGGAGTATTCAGCAAATCCTCGGCTCTGCATCTCAACAGATACGAAAGCACCGATTCATCAAAATCAGACGCGGAGACGGGGAAAAATCCGTTTTCTTCTTCGCTTTTAAAAATATCAAGTAAATTTTCCGGAATATATTTTGTGTAATCTTTTCCGCTTAATATTAAAGACCTGATTTCTTTCGCAGAAATAAACTTTTCGTTGATGTCGTCAGAGTCGTGTGAGGCGCCTTCTCTTTTTACCGCAAACGGAATAATCTGCGATTTAAACTGTCTGACAGCTTTTAAATATTCAACGGCAAGAATGTTTTCGGGATATTTGAGATATGATCCGATTTCTTTTCCTAAAACGTCGTCAACTATTTTTTGTCTTGCCTGCGGAAACGGCAAGCCGGACGATTTATAATATTCGTTGATTTCTCTTTTGTAATATCTGTCTCCGCACACAAATGCGATTTTTTTTAATATTTCAATATCGTCTGTCTGTGCGCCGAAAGAAATATTGTCGACAACTCCCGATTGAGCGGCAAGAAATACTGCGGCGCCGGCAAAGCGTTCCGCAGATGAAAGCGACCATACACAAGGCAGCTCAATTATAAGGTCGGCTCCGTTTTTTAAAGCCGATAACGCCCGTGACCTTTTGTCCATAATGGCGGGTTCACCTCTCTGGACATAATTTGAGCTCATTATTACCATAACGGCCTTATCGGGAAAATTTTCGCGGGTTTTCATCAGATGATATTT
This sequence comes from uncultured Eubacteriales bacterium, assembly GCA_900314355.1. Classification (GTDB taxonomy): domain Bacteria; phylum Bacillota; class Clostridia; order Oscillospirales; family Acutalibacteraceae; genus UBA1081. Next base: position 25,478 of record OMUY01000049.1, read on the forward strand.
GTGTCCCGAGTGGAATGGATTATATTCCGCAACGACTGCGACTGCCCGCATTATTTGCCTCCTTAAAAATTACAAGACGTAAAAAATTAAGTAAATTTTATATAAATTTTCTCACCAAAACTGTCAAATATTTGAGTTGAAATCATTTATGAATAAATATATAATAAATCAATGGCGGAAAAATAACAAGTGTTTATTTAAATAAAATCATGAATTTTATATTTTACGCTTTATCAATTTATCGGAGGCATTTTAATGAAAATTCTCGTCATTAACGCAGGAAGTTCATCGCTGAAATATCAGCTAATCAATATGGACAACGACGAAGTTCTTGCAAAGGGTATTTGCGAAAGAGTCGGAGCGAAAAACGGTCATTTCGAGTATAAGACAAAAAACGGCAAAACTGAAAAAGACATCGAAATGAAGGATCATACTGCCGCGTTTGAAGTTGTCACTGATGCTCTCACAAAGGGTGAAGACAAAGTTATAGATGATCTTTCCGAAATTTCTGCTGTCGGACACAGAATAGTTCAGGGCGGGGCTTTGTTTAATAAATCCTGCTTAGTCACAGATGAAGTAATAAAGGGAATTGCCAGTCTTGACGACCTTGCTCCTCTTCATAACCCGGCTGCCGTTCAGGGAATTAAAGCCTGCAGAGCAGTATTCGGAGATAAATTGCCCGAGGTTACTGTATTTGACAACGCTTTTCATTCCACAATGCCTCCCGAGGCTTATATGTTCGGAGTTCCATATGAATATTATGAAAAATACGCCGTCAGAAGATACGGTTTCCACGGAACATCCCACAGATATGTATCTCAGGAATGTGCGAAAATCATGGGCAGACCACTTGAAGATTTAAAGCTCATTACCTGCCATCTCGGCAACGGTTCATCCATTACAGCTATAGAGGGCGGGAAAGTTGTAGATACATCAATGGGTCTCACACCTCTTGACGGATTTATCATGGGCACAAGATCAGGCGGACTCGATCCTTCCGTTGTAACTTTCCTTCAGGAAAAAGAAGGATGGACTCCGGAAGAGACATCTATTATTCTCAATAAAAAGTCGGGTGTGTACGGAATTTCCGGCGGACTTTCCGACGACAGAGACCTTTTGAAAGCGAAGGCTGAAGGAAACAAAAGAGCGAAACTTGCTCTCGATATGCTCTGGTATCAGATTAGAAAATTCATCGGCGCTTATATTGCGGTAATGCACGGCGTTGACGCAATAGTATTTACAGGCGGAATCGGCGAAAACTCACAGCCTCTCAGACAGAATATATGCGAAAATTTCGCATATCTCGGCGTAACTTTCAACCCCGAAGAAAATAAGAAAGCCATTAAAGGCGTAGGCGGCGAGATTTCCGGTCCCGATTCAAAAATTAAGGTTTACGTTATTCCTACAAACGAAGAACTTATGATAGCTCTCGACACAAAGGCTATCGTTGAGTCCTTGGGCAAATAATAAATTTTCCGGAGAGAGTTTCAATTTTTCGATGAATAAAAATCCGATATTGACAATTCTCTCCGGATGATGTAAAATTAATATTGTTATGGGCCTGTAGCTCAGTTGGGAGAGCGTTCGGTTCGCATCCGAGAGGTCGAGAGTTCGAATCTCTTCAGGTCCACCAGTCTTCTTGAACGGATTTCTTGTCACAAGATTTCCGTTTCTTTTTTTCTGCGCATGTATAATAGTAGTGAATTTTGCCCGTGCCGCTCGTTCCGCTGTCTCCGGTCATCAGGCTTCCGCATTTTCCGCATATAAGCTTGCCCGTCAGAATGAACGGACTTTCAGACTTAGTCGGTCTGTTGTGATGTTTCATTGTCTTATTACCCTACTTTGACGATGACTTCGACTTGAAACGTTCCGCGAGGGACGAAGACGGGAAAGTCTATGAAGCGCCGGGGAATATGACGTATCGGCAGTGGATTGATAACGCTGCCGCTTTCAAAAGAAAAGATACCGATGCGAGAAGTTCAATTAACAGATTGAAAAAGTTCACTTCAAGTGATATACTGAATTTAAAAACAGATAAAGATGTAAAAGATTATTTCAATTTAAATTACGAAATTAAGGTTAAAAATTCGGAAAATTGCAAGCTTGATGATGTGAAAGCCGTGTTATCCGGCGTCGACGATTTAGCAAAAGAATTTAAATCAGCGAATGTTGGGAACTCTATTGAACAAATTATTTTTGAACCGGATTCAAAAAGATACGCTGGCGAATACAACTATGGCACGGGCGTATTAAAAATTTTCAAAGACGGAATCGGGGATTATTTCACAGGATATCATGAAGCGGCTCACGCACTTGATTGTGCAATGTTGAATAAAAAGGATTCATTTTCTGAAACAATCATAAAGCAGGCGGAAAATAATTTACTTCATAATAAAAAACTTGGATTGACGGTATCTGATATTTATACGTTAAAAGATGATATTTATTACGATGATTCTTCAAATAATTATGAAGAAATATTTGCATACGCTTTTGAAAAAGTCAAAAGAGGAACAGACAATCAATTAGCGGAAGAAATTCATAAATTGACGGAGGCTATGTCATGAAGGATAAAACTTCTGACGAATATAGGAAAGATAGAATACCTAAATGGTTTAAAAAAGAGTTAGATGAATTGCATTCAAAATATCTAGAAACTATTTCCAATAATGACGAAAGAGATTTTGATGAACTCGATAGAGACTATGTAAAATTCTTAGAAGAAAATGGCTCAGACAAATTCTTGAAATATCATCACGAACTTTATGATGAAATCAATGAAGCCAGAAAAAAAGGAATTGTCCGTAAATACGTTTGGTGAAAAGCGCACATAATTATTTGTGTTTTGTTTGAGAGCTTTGTTAATTCATAATAAGGTAAAACTGAAATCGTACGTTTGCCTACATCTGCCTACATGATTGCCTACATCCGGATAGGAGGAGAATAATGAAATCAATTCCAAATACGATTGAGATTTTAGGTATCAAATTTAAAATAAATCAAGTTCCGGTAGTTGACAAAAACGAGCCCAAAAAGGGTGAAAATCGACTTTTTGACTTGTGAAATAAAAATTGACGAGTCAATGCCTGAGGATTTGAAAATGCAGACAATATTTCATGAAATTTTTCATGCTGTCTGTGATTTGACGGGAAATTATGAAATCGGGGAAAATGAAACGGCAGTACAGAGCATCGCAACTTCACTGTACTGTCTCTTTTTAAAGAATAACTTTTAGCTTATTTAACATAACAAGGGAGCCCAAGCAATTCGGCTCTTTTTTTGATATGAAGGATTACGAGCCCGGCGTTACCGCTCCGCCGTTCCACGTGAATTGCCGTTCAACGACAGCTCCGTACTTTGACGATGACTTCGACTTGAAACGTTCCGCGAGGGACGAAGACGGGAAAGTCTATGAAGCGCCGGGAAATATGACTTATCGGCAGTGGAGAGGGAAACAAAATGTTAATTTTGAAGAAAAATCATCAAATTTTAAAAACCCGACTTCAAATGCAATTCTTCGCACATATGATGACCCAATAAGGGAAAAAATAGGAAGCGCCGAAGAATCAAATCCGAAGGAGTTAAAAGAAATAAAAGAGTTTCTTAATTCCAAAGGTGTTGATATTGTAATAGATATATCGGGTCGTAATATTATGGGATATATGCCAAATCCTGTTGCTGGTAAACCTGGTAAAATAGTAATGGAAAACGGAGCAAGTATTAGTGCTTGGATGCACGAAAAAAGACACGTTGTTGATGATGAATTGCATGGTTGGCAAGGCTTTCGAATTATGGAAAATCTCGATTTATATGAATCATTTGAAAATAATGCATATCAAATTGAAATTGACTTTGCGAAAAAATTGGGCTATAGTGATATAGTAGATCGATTGGAAAACTTAAGAAGAATTTCAATAAAAAGAATTCGAGGTGAGTTGAAATGACTGATAGAATTGATTTATTAAGCTCTTCACTGGACATTGATGTTTACAAAGGGTTAATCTCCTGTATGGATAATGATAAATTGACAAAAGATGAAATAAATATACTTAAGTCATTAAAAAATGAAAAAAATCGTTTTTGGGGAAATTGGCCATTATATGCAATTGCGGCCGGAATTCTCAATCGTTATAATATCGAGAAATACTCCGGAAATGATTTCTATATAAAAAGTTTTATTGAAATGTGGAAGAATTAAAACTAATAAATATTTGATATTAAACCGTCCTTTGTGGGCGGTATTTTCGTCAAATCAGGTATTGCAGGTATTGAATCAGGTATTGCAGGTACCGAATCAGGTATTGACATTTGGAGTCGAAAGAATTCGGCTCTTTTTTTTGATACGTCCTCTAAGGACGGTATTTTTATGCGCGGAAGGCGGGGTGGAATTATGGGACAGCATACGATTGATATCAAAGTTTACAAGGAGACAGACGCTAATGACAGCGGCACTGACAATTCAAGCTTCGGAACGGACTTAATTAACGGCGGTGAAGGGAGCGGAGGATGCAACAAGTACAACGGCTCGGAAAACGACGCGACTGTTGCAAGGAAAACACTCAGAAAATCGGCTAAACTTGACGGATGAGAAAAGCTCCTCAAAAGGGGAGCTTTATTTTTGGAAAATATTTAATTTTAATCGGAAAAACCGTCTCGAATTGAGACGGCCGGTTGATTATGAATTTAAGAAATCCTCTATAGCTTTTTTTATGATCCGCGCCTGAGGTATTCCTTCTTGCAGGCACTTTTCTTTGAATGCTTGCAAAGTTTCTTTTTTAATTCTGACGGAAAGAACGTCATACGTTTTTTTGTTGTATCTGTTCTTTACCGCGGTTGATGTAGTTGTTTTTCTTTTTTCTGTCAAATTTTATCCTTTCTCTTGCCTTTTTGAATTAATTGTGTTAATATATTTTTGAAAACATGGAGTCGGGGGGCAAGTCCCGCTCCGGTTTTCATAGGTTTAGGTTCTATTTATTTAGAACCTTTTTTTTAATCCCCAACGCCAGCAGTCGCGGGGTCATTATTTGTTGTTATTTCCGTCTCTTTTTCTTATGTTTAAGAGGCGGTTTCTTTTGTGCTTTGATTGAATTTATTAAGCTTATTTGTCGCTGCGATGTTAAACCAAAGCGCTAAAAGAATCATTATCTTGTCTTCATTCACTGTTTCATCTTTTTTTAAAATAAAATTATAATTTATTTACTATATCAATCAGATTTTCTCTTACATCTGAACACAGATAAAGCGAACCGCATACAATAAGTACTTCATTGTCTGTTGTGCTTTTTACTGCTTTTTCAAGGTCTTCTTTTGAAATTGTCGCGGTATCGGTTTCGATGTTTCTGCTTCTGTAAATTTCAGCGAGACTTTCGGCGTCCTCGGATCTCGGATTCGACGGTTTTACGCATGTCACTTTATCAAAGCAAGGTGATAAAATATCTGCGAATTTATTTATATCCTTGTCTTTCATCATGCCTGTGAAAGCGTGGATTTTTTTATCTTTCAGATAATTTTCTATTGTATTTCTCAGAGCTTTCGCGCTTCCTTCATTGTGACAGCCGTCCAAAATGATCATAGGATGTTTTGATATTATCTCGGTTCGTGCGGGATTTTTTGTCTCGGCAATGCCTTCGTATACTTTTTCGTATGGCTCATCCTTTTTTATTATTTCTAATGTCTTTATGGCGACAGAAAAATTTTCTCGCTGAATATCGCCCGGAAAAGGGATGTGATATTTTCTGCCTTTGTAAATTACGTCAGAACCGAAAATATCTTCTCTTTCCGTTTTGATTTTTGAAAAATCGGAAATAAAGAGAGGACTTCCGTTTTGAAAAGCGGTTTTCATTATCACCTGAATAGCGTCTGCAGGCTGTCTTGACGATGTCGCAACGGGACAGCCTCTTTTAATTATCCCTGATTTCTCACTCGCGATTTTTTCTATTGTATCGCCCAATATAGCCATGTGATCCATTGAAATTGAAGTAATAACGCTGCAAAGCGGAGAGTTGATAATATTTGTGGAATCGAATCTGCCGCCTAATCCTGTTTCAAGAACAACGAAATCGCATTTTTTTTCTTTGAAATACTCAAAACCGGCCGCGGTTACAGCTTCAAATTCCGTAATAGTTACCCCTTCGGAGTTTAACTCATCTACCGCTTTTTTGACTTTTTCCGTAACCGATTCAAGTTCATCGGGAGTAATCATTTTCATGTTTACCCTTATTCTCTCTCTGAAATCGACTATGAAAGGAGATGTGTACAATCCGGTCGTATATCCCTCTTGTGTCAGTACGGATGCTATCAGCGAACAGACCGTACCTTTTCCGTTGGTTCCGGCGACATGAATAAACTTTAAACTATCCTGTGGATTTCCGAGCTTGTTCATCAGTTTTCTTGTGTTTGTCAGCCCGGGTTTCATTCCGAATCGGAGGAATGAATGATAATATTTTTCGGCTTCGGTAATCTGTCTCATTTTATTTTCCCTTTTTAAATATAACCCGGGAGGAAAGTCCCGGGCTTTAATTTTACTTAATTGAGTTTTTTAAGCTCTGAATTGAGCTGATTTATCTTTTCCGTGAGCGATGCCTGATTTTTCTTCTGTTCTTCGATTACTTTTTCCGGAGCTTTAGAAAGGAACCCCTGATTTGAAAGCTTCTTATTTGTCTGATCGAGCTTTTTTTGAGTTTGTTCAAGCTCTTTGGAAAGTCTCTTTTTCTCCGCCTCAAAATCAATTAATTCCTTTAGCGGAAGATACATCGTCGCATCTGAAGTTACGACAGAAATCGAATAGGGAATGTCAAATGAATCGCCTACTTCTATTTTTGAAGCAAAAGCAAGTCTTTTGAAAAACGGTTCTGCTACGGAGAATACGTCTTTGCTTGAAGTCGCGATATATACCTCCGCTTTTTTCGAATAAGCGACATTCATCTCTGCTCTGCGGTTTCTGACAGCTTTGATAGCGGTCATTATTTTCTCCATATCCTCTTCCTCTTTCGGGAATGAAAGTTTTTGGTCAAACTCTGGATACGGCGAAATCATAATTGATTCGCCATCGTGAGGCATTTTCTGCCATATTTCCTCTGTAATAAACGGCATAACGGGATGAAGCAGCTTTAATATACCGTCCATAACATATGTCAAAACAGCTTTGCATTCTTTTTTCTTCTGATTGTCTTCGCCGGAAAGTCTTATCTTGCAAAGTTCAATGTACCAGTCGCAGAAAACATCCCAGATAAAATCATAAAGTTTCTGAACGGCAATTCCAATTTCATACCTGTCGAGCGCTTCATTTACCTCTTTCGCGAGGTTGTTGAATTTATCTAATATCCATTTATCCTCGAGTTCAAGGTGCTTTGGAATATAAGGGACAGGTTCGTCATCGTCAAGGTTCATCAAAACGAAACGTGCGGCGTTCCAGAGCTTATTTGCGAAATTTCTTGACGCCTGAACTTTTTTGTCCGAATATCTCATGTCGTTTCCAGGAGAATTTCCGGTAGCGAGTGTAAATCTGAGCGCGTCGGCGCCGTATTTGTCTATTTCAACAAGCGGATCAATTCCGTTGCCGAGAGATTTAGACATCTTTCGACCCAATTCATCTCTTACAAGGCCGTGAATAAGCACAGTATTAAAAGGCGGCTGACCCATCTGCTCACATGATGAGAAAATCATTCTCGCAACCCAGAAGAAAATTATGTCATATCCCGTTACAAGAGTGTCCGTGGGGAAGTAGTGCTCAAGGTCTACGGTCTTGTCAGGCCATCCTAAAGTAGAGAAAGGCCAAAGAGCAGACGAAAACCATGTGTCAAGAGTATCGGGATCCTGGTGTATGTTGGTACTGCCGCATTTTGAACACTTGCACGGCGTTCCTCTTGATACGGTAATTGCACCGCAGTCGTCGCAGTACCACGCGGGAATCCTGTGACCCCACCATAGCTGTCTTGAAATGCACCAGTCTTTTATATTTTCCATCCAGTGGAAATATGTTTTTGAAAATCTGTCCGGAACAAATTTTACCTTGCCGCTTTTTACCGCGTCAATAGCCGGTCCTGCCAACGGTTCCATTTTTACGAACCACTGCTTTGAAATCCTCGGTTCTATCGAAGAATGGCATCTGTAACAAGTGCCAACGTCGTGAGAATAATCTTCTACCGATACAAGAACGCCTTCTTTTTCAAGGTCTGCGACTATTGCGTCTCTCGCCTCGTATCTGTCCATTCCGGCGTATTTTTTGAACTCCGGAACTATTTTAGCATCGTCTGTTAATACGTTAATTACCTCAAGATTATGTCTCTTTCCGACTTCATAGTCGTTAGGATCGTGGGCAGGCGTAATTTTTACGGCTCCTGTCCCGAAATCTATTGATACATAATCATCCTGAATTACCGGAATCTCGCGGTGTACAATCGGAAGAATAAGCGTTTTGCCGACGATATCTTTATATCTTTCATCTGCGGGATTTACGGCAACTGCCGTATCGCCGAGAAGTGTCTCCGGTCTTGTCGTTGCTATTTCGAGATATCCCGATCCGTCTTTGAAAGGATACTTGATGTGCCAAAAATGACCTGCCTGGTTTTCGTACTCAACCTCGGCGTCCGAAATTGTAGTCCTGCAGTGAGGACACCAGTTTATCATTTTTTCGCCTCTGTATATGAGACCTTTTTCGTATAGGTTGTTGAAAACTTCCTTTACGGCTTTTGAACAACCTTCATCCATTGTGAAACGTTCTCTGTCCCAGTCACAGGATGAGCCGAGCTTTTTAAGCTGCTCTATTATTCTTCCGCCGTATTTATCTTTCCAAGCCCATGCTCTTTTTAAAAATTCTTCTCGTCCTATATCCTCTTTAGTAAGACCCTCTTCTTTCATCTGCGCTACAATTTTAGCCTCCGTAGCGATGGAAGCATGGTCTGTTCCGGGAACCCAGAGAGTGTCATAGCCCTGCATTCTTTTTCGTCTTATGAGGATGTCCTGAAGAGTGTTGTCAAGAGCATGACCCATATGAAGCTGACCGGTAATGTTCGGTGGAGGAATTACAATAGTGTATGTTTTTTTATTGAAATCGGGCACTGCGTGAAAATATTTTCCGTCGAGCCAAAATTTATAGATGCGATCTTCAACGTTTTTCGGATCGTACTGAGTGCTTAACTCCTTGCTCATAAAAATACCTCTTTTAATATTATAAAAATCATATAAATTTTACACTTTAATATTATGGTTGTCAATAAATTTAACCGGATTTTAGTTTTATATATTTAAATATAAACAATAATAAATTATAGAATAATATCTCGGAAGGAAAAACCCGAAATAAAAAAATTGTTAAAAAAATATCAAGCCTAAATTAATGTTTCAATTATAAAATACATAAAAACAAAGAACGATACACATTTTTGTATTAGTTAATTAAATGAATTAATTAATTTAAAATAATTAATGGTTTATTTAAACTAAAATAAAATTATTCAATCTGTATGTTTTGGTTTAGATTACATATAATTAATAATTTATTCACAAATAATTCATAGATTGTTAACATGTTTGTTTTATGATATTGTAAAATAAAGTTAAAATGATTAAAATGTGTTGTTTTATTTATCATTTTGGAAATAAATTGTTTCAATTTGGGTTATTATCGGACTGACAGTTCGAAAATTATAGATTAATTCATTTTAAGGAGAAAAACGGATTATGAATGATCGCAACGAAAGAATCTGTATCATCGGAGGCGGCCCTTCCGGAATAAGCGCCGCTGTTTATCTTCAGCTCAGAGGATATACAAATTACGAGATTTATGAAAAACTCGACAAAATCGGCGGAAAATGCCATTCTCCCAAGATTAAGGTCGGCAATGAAGAGAGAACATTTGAGACCGGAGCTATCATGGGCGCGCTTACGTATCACGCTGTTCATGAGATAGAACAATTCGGAGGTACCGATCACGAAGACGGACCTGCCATGAGAAGAATGTACAGAAATGCTGCCGGAGAAGAGATTTTCCCATTTGATCCCAAGAAAGATTTCTCGATTAAAAAGACAAAAGAGCTTCTTGAGATAAAAAGTCAGATGAAAAAGCTTACTGAACTCATGAAGACAAAGTATAAGGGCTATGACGTCTACGGTCACAGAGGTGTGGCTCAGGGAAGATACGACGGACTTTCAAAGGAAGTTTCAAATCATCTGACCGAACTCAGAGGCGTAAACCCCAACCTTAAAGATCTCTGCCTTCCATTCAATGAGTTCTGCAAACTCAACGGCGTTGACCTTGTTCAAAGACTTTGGATTGCGCCTTTTACTTCGTTCGGATATGGTTTCTTCGATGAAATTCCCGCGGCTTACGTCATGAAGTATCTTGACGTCACAACGGCAATAGAATTTTTCAGCATGAGACTTTGGACATGGAAAGACGGAACACAGTCAATCTACGAAAACGCCAATAAGAGACTTGTTCATCCTGCGCATTTAAACACGGAAGTTGTCAAAATTGTAAGACCTGCCGAAGGCGAAAAAGGAAAGATTAAAGTAACAGTTAAGGACGCGGAAGGCGAGAGAACGGAGGAATTTGACAAGCTTATCGTCACTACTCCTCTTGACAAGTTCATTGATTACGCCGATGCAAGAGAAGATGAAAAAGAGCTGTTCTCAAAGATTATTCACGAGAAATACGTTGATTTCATCGCTACATTCGCTCAGAATACGTCGCCTACAATTTCCGGTTACATCTTTGATAACATGGAATATACAAGACTCGGCCACACAATGGTTTATTATCAGAGATGGGAAGATCTCAAGGACAACTGCCCATGCACGGTATATGCTCTCAGAAACCATCAAGGTTCATCCGATGTTTCTTATGACTATACAATAAATACTATGTCTGATGACATGGCTAAGTGCGGTTTCCCTGTAAAAGAGAAACTTTTCGAGCAGGAAGTATATTATTTCCCGCATGTAAGCGCAAAAGATTATGCGGACGGCTGGTATGACAAGCTCGACGCTATCGAGGGAAAGCAGAACACATATTACGCAGGCGAAGTTCTCGGCTTCGGCGATATGGAAGACAGTGTTGCTGCTTCAAGAGATCTTATAGACAGATATTTTGCAGACTGATTAATTTACTTTATAAATTTATAAAACCAAAAAAAATAGCCGGTGGCAATAAAAATTGCCTGCCGGCTATCGGAGCGTAATAAAGAAATGAGAGACAGCTTATCTTTTGAAATATTAGAGACCAAAGAACGTGTAATAGAAAATAACGACGCTGTAGCGGAAAAAGTCAGAAAATTACTTTCAGAAAAAAATGTTTTCTTTATTAATCTGATGTCTTCTCCCGGTTCAGGAAAAACAACAACATTACTCAGAACGATTGACGAACTCGGCAAAAAATTCCGTATAGGAGTAATGGAAGCTGATGTTGATTCGTCCGTCGATGCGGAGTCGGTAGCGGCTAAAGGCGCAAAAGTCATTCAGCTTCACACAGGCGGAAGCTGCCATATGGATGCTGATATGACTCTTCGAGGAATTGAAAAAATGGGCGTAGATGACGTCGATATCTTATTTCTCGAAAATGTCGGCAACCTTGTATGCCCTGCCGAATTTGACGTCGGAGCGGATAAAAGAGTTGTAATTCTTTCTGTTCCCGAAGGTGATGACAAACCACTGAAATATCCACTTATGTTCACTGTTTCCGATTTATGTCTAATAAACAAAATCGATACGATGAAAGTTTTTGATTTCGATATTGAAAAATTTAAGCAAAACGTAAAAGCTTTAAATGACAATGAGAAAATAATTCCGATCTCGGCTCTTACGTCGGAAGGTTTTTCCGATTGGATTAAATGGCTTGACAATGCGGCGGAAAGTAAAATAAAATGAAAATAATAGAATTGAAAGAATCTGTCACAGTATCAAATGACAGAGACGCCGATAAACTCAGACAAAAGATGCTTAAAAACGGCGTCTGTTTAGTAAATATCATGTCTTCTCCCGGAGCCGGCAAAACGACTCTTTTGTCAAAGACTGTTTCCGATTTGAAAAATGATTTGACTGTCGCGGTAATTGAAGCCGATATAGCGTCCGACGTAGATGCCGTTAAATTTGAGGATTTAGGAGTAAAATCCATACAGGCGCACACCGATGGAATGTGCCATATGGACGCCGGAATGACCGAAAGAGCCTTAGATGAAATGGGATATTCGAATACCGACCTTATTTTTCTTGAAAATGTCGGCAACCTGATATGTCCTGCCGAATTTGATACCGGCGCAAACTTAAATGTAATGATAACGTCTGTTCCGGAGGGAGACGACAAACCTCTCAAATATCCGCTTATGTTTTCTACATCGGACGCTTTGGTGATTACGAAAATTGACACGTTGCCTTATTTTACATTTGATACGGAAAAATGTATCGAAAGAGTAAGAAAACTTAACCCAAATATTAAAATCTTTCCCGTGTCGGCTAAAACCGGAGAGGGAATGAATAAATGGGAAGAGTATTTAAGACAAAATTTAAATAAATAAAATTTTTATATTATTTCATTGATAGGAGAAATCTCATGAACCAGCAAAAAAACCGTATGACGAACGAGCGCGATTTCACGCCGGGTCCGGATTTTCATATTCAGGACAAAGAAAAAGAAAAGTTGCTTATTAAGCTTGCAACCATGATAACAGACAGGTATGTTCAGAAATATACTCATACCATTAAACCTGATGATCCCGAAGTTTGGGCTCTTGACGAAGTATTGACTAAAGACGAAGTTAAGTTCATGCTGAACTTCAATCATGTCAGAGTACCTCTAAGCCCGGAAGAGATTGCCAAGAGAAATGGCTTGACGGTTGAAAAAACAAAAGAAATCTGTCAGCATCTTTGCTGGATAGGCTGTCTTGAGTATTCAAGGGAAAATCCGAATCACGATCTTTGGTATGACGTTCCGTGTTTTGTTCCGGGAATTGCCGAGTTTATGATGATGAACCCGGTTCTCACAAAAGAACATCCCAATCTTGCTACATTTTTCAATTTGATGACTCAAATGCCTCTTGAAAATATCACGCAGATGGTTCCTCTTGGAGGAGACGGCATAGGAATGCATGTAATTCCCGTTGAAAAAGCGATAGAATCGGAAACTCAGTCACTCGATATTGAACATATTTCACATTGGCTTAAAAAATATGACAAATTGTCTGTCGGTCAATGCACCTGCCGCATTCAGCAGAAAATGAGAGGTGAGGGCTCCGGTGAAATTTGCGGCGAGTTCTGCATAGGACTCGGAGATCTTGCGGAGTTCAGCGTTGACAGAGGAATGGGCAGATATATTACGTATGATGAGGCTATGGAAATAGTAAAAAGATCCGAAGCTCACGGATTTGTTCATCAGACGACGAATATAGACGGCGAGGACAAAATAGTCGGTCTTTGCAACTGCGCTCCCGGCGTATGCAATGCTCTTAGAACTTCGCAGCTTTACAACACGCCTAATATGTCTAGATCGGCATACAGAGCGCACGTTGAAAAGGAGAAATGCGTAGCCTGCGGCAAATGCGTAGAGGTATGTCCTGTTGGAGCGGCTAAGCTCGGACAGAAATTATGCACAACTCATGGCGAAGTTAAATATCCCGTATCACAGCTTCCCGACGGCTCGGCATGGGGAGCCGACCACTGGAATGTAAATTACAGAGAAGATTCAAAAATTAACTGTTACGATACAGGTACATCTCCTTGCAAGACAGCTTGTCCGGCTCATTTACCCGTACAGGGCTATATTAAAATGGCGGCTCAGGGAAGATACGCTGACGCTCTTAAACTTATCAAGCAAGATAATCCGTTCCCTGCTGTCTGCGGCGCTATTTGCAACAGAAGATGCGAGGACGTTTGCACGAGAGGTACAATCGATCAGCCTCTTGCAATAGATGAGATTAAAAAATTCATCGCTTATCATGAAATAGAAGAAAAGAACAGATATATCCCTGTTTGTGAAAAAGACGACGGCGGAATGTGGGGTCCTGATTACAAAATGGCAGTAATAGGCGCAGGTCCTGCCGGTCTTACATGTGCGTATTATCTTCGTACAAGAGGTTATGACGTTACTGTCTTTGAAAAAAATAAAACGCTCGGCGGAATGATGGTAAACGGTATTCCTTCATTTAGAATGGACAGAGCTGTTGTCAATGCTGAAATCGACTGCTTGAAGACAATGGGCGTTGAATTTAAAACCGGCGTAGATGTAGGAAAAGACGTTACGATAAGTCAGCTCAGAGACGAGGGGTATAAAGCGTTCTATATAGCTATCGGTCTCCAGGGCGGCAGAAATACGGGTGTTCCCGGTGAGGACGCAAAAGGAATCGAGTCCGGCGTTTCATTCCTTAACAGAATGAATATAGATAATGCCGCTAAGCTTAAAGGCGATACAGTTGTAATCGGAGGAGGCAACGTTGCTGTTGATGTCGCAAGGACAGCAGTCAGAGCTTCCGACGGAAAAGTTACTATGATCTGCCTTGAGGGCGCGGACGAAATGCCTGCCGCAAAAGATGAGGTAGATGAAGCCAAAGAGGAGAAAATCGAGGTTCTCAACGGTTGGGGACCGAAGGAATTTAAGGTCAAAGACGGAAAAGTTACGTCTGTAGTATTTAAAAAATGTACGTCCGTCAAGGATTCCACAGGCAGATTTAATCCTCAGTACGATGAAAATGAAACTATTGAAATCAATTGCGACAACGTTCTTGAATCTATCGGTCAATCTGCAGTCTGGGGAGATCTTATTAAAGGTACAAAAGTCGAGATAAGAAGAAACGGCACAGCAGTTGCGGATCCCGTTACATTCCAGACCGCGGAGCCGGATATTTTCATCGGAGGAGACATCAATCACGGAGCAAGATTTGTAATTGACGCTATCGCCGACGGAAAGAAGGGGTGCGAATCTATGCACAGATTCGTTCACGAGGGTCAGTCGTTGACGATAAACAGAGATTTAAGAGAATTTATTGCCCTTGATACGTCGGATATTGTTGTAGAAAATTATGACAATGCAAAACGCCAGGTTCCCGGGATGAAGAAGGGAGACCCAACTAAGACGTTCGACGATATGAAACTTCCTCTCACCGAAGAGCAGGTCAAGAAAGAAGCGAGCAGATGTCTGGGATGCGGCGCCACAACAGTGGATCCTAACAGATGCATCGGCTGCGGTCTCTGTACGACTAAATGCGAATTTGACGCCATTCATCTTTCAAGAGACTTCCCGCATGCGTCTGATATGCGTACGGCAGAGGAGAAGTTCAAATATCTTCTTCCTTATGTTGCGAAGAGAGGAACTAAGATAATCTTTAACGCGGCTAAAAAAGCTGTAAAAAAAGATTAAATTGAATTCTGCTTAAAATAAATTATAAACGGCGGAGTAGCGAGGTTTCAAATCTCTAAAAATCCGCCGTTTAATTTACAGGAGAAAAATATGCACGAGATGGGAATTGTCACGCATCTTGCAAAGACGCTTGATGAACTTGCGGCAGAACAAAAAATAGTTAAAATCGGAAAAGTTACTCTGCAGGTCGGTGAAGTTTCCGGAATTATGACCGATTATTTTGTTGATTGCTGGGATTATTTCAAAGTAAGACATACCGTATTAAAAGATTCTACGCTTGAACTCGAAACTTTGCCGGCGGTGACATTCTGTGATAACTGCAAGAAAAATTACGAGACAGTTAAATACGGCAGAACCTGCCCTTATTGCGGCAGCGGAGAAACTTGGCTTATCACCGGAAACGAATGTATTATTAAGCAAATAGAGGCAGAGACAGAAGATGACAGAAACGGAGAGAAAAACGTCCGCACCGACGAAATGCGATAACTTGACTAAATAAAAAAGGAGCGGTTTTTTCCGTTCCTTTTATATTTCACCCAATGATTTTCTGATTTTCATTGCCGCGGTTTTTAACTCGTTTGGGTTACTGTAGCTCCAGTGATAAACTTCTTCTATAAATTTGCCTTTGTAGCCGTCTGATACCGCTTTGTGTATAAATCTGTCAATATCAAAATCACCTTCATACGGAGGAAGACAGTCTTTTGCGGAGTTTCTGTCGGAAATATGAATATGAGCTATCGAGCCTTTCATGATTTCAAGGTATTCAAACGGAGAATGATTCGCTCTGTATGCTTGTTTTGTATCTAAGACAATTTTAAATTCTTTCCCTATATATTCTGACATGTATTTCAAGAAAAGCGGATTTTCTGACACATGATTTACGACGTTTTCATGACACACTTTTATTTTGTGTTCTTCGCCTATTTTCATCAATTCGGCAAATCTTTTGCAGTAAGTCTCTCCGTCTACTGTTGAAGGTGTTTTTGCGCCGTGAATAACAAAAATCTTGGCGCCTAATTTTTCCGCTACACACAAAAATGTATCGTAAAATTTGAGCATATCCCGGTATCTGCGCTCGTAATCGGAAAACAGCATAAAGCTTTCGGAAAAAGATGTAAACGGATGAACAGAAACGATATTAATTCCGTATTTTTCTTTTATATTCTGTATTGCAGAAATATACGGGTCAAACAGTTCGGAGTATGTATTTATGAAAAGCTCGATATTTTTAAAACCGAGCTCCGCAACTTTTTCAAATTCCGTTTCCAATGCTTCGGGATAAAAACAGGCGGAAGAAATCCCGACTCTTGAGTCTGTACCAATTATGTTATTCTCTTCCATTTAAAACTCCGTCAATAAATAACTCAGATTGATAAGATAAATATATTTATTTAAATTTTACCACCTTTTGGCCGTATAAGTCAAATTATCTGTAAGCGAATACTTCAGAAAATTTCGGCATAACCAAAAAAATAATTTTTTTTAAATATTTGTTCCCGGCTTTTATACCGGGAACTTTCATATGTGCTTGTTATAAATTTATTGCATCTGTACAGATAAGGCTGTTAAACGATTACCAAAATTCGGTTACAAATATAATTTCATCTCTATGTGTTCAATTTCGTCTTCCAAAAACACATCGGACGTTTCTTTGAATCCGAATTTTTCGTAAAATCCTTTTGCCTGACATTGAGCGTGAATAACAACTGTTTGCGGATTAAAACGTTTTTTTATTTCGTCCAATCCTATTTTCAAAATTTTTCCGCCAAAACCCGATTTGTGATATAATGTTACTACACGACCGAGACTTACGGTATTTTCATCTAAAGGATAAAATCTGAGATATGCCAAGACGCGTCCGTTATCTTCATAAAAAATGTGGACGCTGTTGTAATCGATGCCGTCAAGATCCTGATATACGCAGTTTTGCTCGACAACAAATATCTCCGCTCTGAGTCTCAGTATTTCATATAGTTCCTTTGTTGTGAGTTCATTGAAAGTTTTAATTTCCATATTGCTGCTTGTAAAACTAAATTTTTATAGAATCAGTAATTAAACGTCAGTTCATTTTTGCCTGCGGCAGATGCGATATGCAAAATAGTATATCCGTCAAAATATTCCGCCTCGGTTTTTGAACTTGAATTTATGTTTTTAGGTTTTGTGGGACAATATACTTCTGCTTCCGCATTTTCATTTGCGGAATCATATACGAGTTTGAATTTTTTGGAATTGAAATCAACACCGTATGATATTATCCGCCCGTCAACGAAAACAGGGTAGGGCCGTGATAAAATATCCATGATAGGAGTGTCTTTAAAATCCATTCCGAACGCCCAGAATGTATGAGACCATTTATTTTTATCAAATAAATTTATCTGATATTTCAGTCCCGGATAATCAGGGATTCCGGGTACAACTCCGCCGTATTCTCCGACTATGACGGGGCAGGAAAGTCTGTCCTGCGTTTTCTTATGTTCTTCGAAAATCCTGTCTACTCTGTCAGGAGATTGAAGATTTGTGTTTTCGGAATCGACGGTAATGTCGTAACCGTGAGGTGCAAATACAATGTTTTCGTCTGTTTTTCCGTCGTCATAAACTATTTTGGGACACAGACAAGGCATTGCAACATTTGACCAATAGGAGTTTTCTATAACTATCAATTTTTCCTTGTCTATCTGTCTTATCGCGGATGAAATTTTTTTCAAAAACGGATAATAATAATCCATTGTAAATTTAGAGTTCAATCTACTGCCCGCGCTTGTGGCAGAAACAAAAATATCACCTGTTACAGCGCCGAGAGCGCCTTCAACAACGCTTGTTTCAGCCATTTTTCTTATTGTTTTTATCTTTGGAATTTTGGGTGATACAACAAGACCGACTGCTTTAGCTGCAACCGAAGCAAAAATTTTAAAGCTGTCCGTACCCGGACAAGGCTCGTTGTAAATATCATAACCGATAATATTTTTTTTGTCTTTGTAGTAGTTTACCACGTATTTCCACATGTCGGCAAAATGGTCTTGAAGACCTTTTCCGTAAACCTCTCTGTTATTCCAGAAATTGTCAGATGCCTTATGAACTGCCGGGTCAATAAAATAACCCATAGCCCATATTATTTTTGATTTGTGATATTTTTTTCCATCTGAAACAGTTGCCCATCTCGGCGCGCCGTCGCTGTATTGAGCAGAATAAAGATCCTGATGCATATCCAAGAAAACGTAAATTCCGTATTTTGCACAGAGATCAATATAGCCTGAAAACAGATTCAGATAATCTTTGTCGTAAATGCCGCATTCAGGTTCTACCGCGTCCCATTGAAGTCCGAGCCTGACCAAATTTATACCTTTTGACTTAAGATATGAAAACATGCTTTCATCCCAGTCTGTTGGTGTATAGTTTTTTCTGAACGGATTTGTTTCGGATTGTCTGCCTTTGTAAACGAGATTTACTCCGTTAAATATTCTCTCTCGTCCTTTGTCGTCGATGAATCTTAATTTGTCTGTTCTGATTTTGTCCATAAAAACCGCCTAATAAGTATTGATTTTTATTATATTTCATTTTTTTAAGTAATGAATAATAAATAACTATTTTGTCGTTTACAAAACATTAAAAAAATTATAACATATATTAAGTGTTTTGTCTAATATTATTTTTTTATAAAAAAGACGCCCGAATATAAATCGGACGTCATAAATTTTATTTAAAGATTTTCGGAAAGCAGGCTTATAAGATCAGAATTTCTTGTCATGGAGATATTATTTTGAATAATAACGTCATTTACACCGTTTTCAATAGCGAATTGAGTAATATCGCCGGAGAAATACCTGTAATCAATTATGTAAACCGTTTGATAATTGCATGTGAGGTATGGAGCAAACGCATTTCCGAATGATTCTTTTACGAGAACGCATTTTTTTCCGTTTGTTACGCTTGGATTAGTGGCAACCGATATCGGATTGTCACCGCCTATAAAGCAGAGGTATTTGTATGATGAACTGTAAGAAGACGCATCACAGATAAGCGGCCATTCAATGTAAGACGAGCTGCCTTTTTCCTGCATCTTGAATGATACGTTATAAGGAGGTTTGTATGCAAAAACCGTATCGGGTGAGCTTTCCAATGCTGAAGATTTGCCGGAATCATTATAAAACGACCCTAAGAAGTTATCAAATTTATACTGAGTGAATTTTGTGAGACTTTCATATTTCTGACCCGAGACAGAGCAGAACTGAGCATACGCATAATATGCGCCGAGTGCGCTCCAGTGATGGTCGGTTCTGAAATAAGTATACTCATTTTTATGAGCTCTTTCGAGATCATATATCATAACAGGCTTTACGTTGCCGTTTAGTTTTGAAGTGATATAGTTAATTGCTTCATTCTGGTCGGATGTATTTAATTTCTTCCTGACATCGTCGGAAAGTTTAATGTCCATACTTGTGGGAATCAACATATTGTAGACATTAATATTTTTAGCTTTGAGTTCATTTGCTGCCGAGTTGACAGCCTGAGCATATTTATCTGCTTTTTCTTTAACAAAATTATAGTATTCATACCCTGCGTTGTCGTAGATATAAATAGACCCGAGATTTTGTTCTATCGGCTTGCCGCCGTTAGATTTTGATTTTGTTGTTTCTTCGGCGGAAGGAAGAGCGGGAGATAATAAATCGTCTTTTGACCCTGTCGAACTTACCTCGTTCTCCTGTATCCCGGTCACGTTTACAACGTTTTGAGTCTGGCTTTCGGCTTCGGGAATCTTTTCGTTTTTAGTTTCTGAATAATGACTTATCTTATCCGAAATACCTATAAGTTTTTTTGTGGTCATTGAAACTTTGACAAGATTTTCTCTGAACGGATATGTATCTGAAAACCAAAGATTTATTCCGTCAAAATAATCACCTGAAAATAATGATGAAAGTGTGAATTTAGGAAAAGAGGCAAGATTTCTCTTTTCAGACTCTGAATATTTTGGTCTGAGCCAGAAAAGAGCCGAAATTATCAGTAATATCCCCATTGATATGCAAAAAATCAACGAGCCGATGTTGAATGCGTGTTTTCTGAAACGAACATTTGCTTTATATTTTCTGTCGTTTTTGTTATTAGTCAATTTAATTTCTCCTTCCAAATAATTCAAAATTCAAATCAAAACTGGAAGTACAGGAAGGGATTATATGTGTCGCCGACAAGGCTTACGCACGAAATAATCAGTAAAACCGACGGAATTATAGCCCTGTAAATTGAATACGTCGTATTTACAAGCGAACTTTCTCCGGAAACAGAGTTTATTTTCCTTTTAAGCTTTGGAATAATTGAAGTGCATGAAAAACATGCGATAATCAAAAAGATGATGCTTGAGAAAACATAAGTTGACGCTTCGTGCGTAATAAAACTATTGGAATTCAGGCAGAACATTCCCTTTAAAACTGTTCCGAGAAGTTTCATATTTTGGAATTTGAATAATATCCAACCGAAAAATACGACAACAAGCACGTACAGATGCTGCCAGAACGAGGCAAACCTTTTTAGCTTTTCGCCGAAAATGTATTTTTCGAGAGCGAGGAAAACGAAATAATAAAGTCCCCATAATACAAAATTCCAAGACGCACCATGCCATAATCCGGTAAGCGCCCAGACTGCAAACATATTGAAAATGTGTCTCGGCACGGAAACTCTGTTGCCGCCGAGAGGAATATAGACGTAATCACGGAAAAACGACCCTAATGACATATGCCATCTTCTCCAGAATTCCGTTATTGATTTTGATTCATACGGATAGTCGAAATTTTCTTTGTAATGGAATCCCGACATAAGTCCCATTCCGATAGCCATATCCGAATAAGCAGAGAAATCAAGATATATCTGAAGCATGTAGAAAAGTATGCCTATCCATAAATCAAATGCGGAATGAGAGGAGAGTATATCTATATTTTTCGCAATATCCGCGGTGTTTTTTATCGCCGCATCTGTAAGCAGAAGATTGTCGGCAAATGAACCGCAGTTGTTTGCGAACAGAACTTTTTTTGCAAGTCCCGAAGAAAATCTCATAACACCCTTGTTGAAATCACCGGATTTAACTTTTCTGTTAATAAGCTCATTTTCTACGTCTGAATATCTTACGATAGGACCGGCAATACATTGATGAAACAGCGACGCGTATAAAAGCACCATGAAGTAATCAGGCTGAGCGTCGACGTCATCTCTATATACGTCAACAACATAAGAAATAAGCTGGAATGTGTAAAACGAAATACCGATCGGCAGAGCGATGGCAGGAACTTTCTCTGGATATCCTGTCAGATATTTGAGGTTTTGCATAGTCCACGTACCGTACTTGAAAATGCCAAGCAAACCTAAAGCTATGATGAGCGAAATTATAAGCCACAGCTTTTTTCTGCCAACAGAGTCTTCTCTGCTTATTTTCAGTGCAAAGAACCAACAGCAAAAACTCATAAAAAGAAGCAATAGCACATAAATAGGTTCTCCCCAGGCGTAAAAGACCAGAGAGAACACAAGCATAACAATATTTTTCTGTTTATTGTTTTTTGCAAGAAAGCAAAAAAGCATATTCAGAGGCAGAAAGGCGCATACGAAAATTAAACTTGAGAAAACCATTTTTTCATCTTTCTATTATATAAAAATCCTTAGCAGTTATATTATAAACCAATATAGCGTTTTTGCAAGATGTTTGATTGTTAATTTTTTGTGAATTTATGAAACTAAAAACAATTAAGCGAAATATAAATCATTTCGCTTATAATAGTTATTTAAATATTTTTTTATTTTATTTCATTTTGCTGTTTCAAAAGCTCCAGTGCCTTTATATAGCCGTTAAGACCTTCGCCGATAACATGAGCGAAGCATGCCTGACCTGCGTATGAAACTTTTCTGAATTCATCCCGTTTGTTTATATCTGTTATATGAACCTCGACAGCGGGAATTTTTACAGCTTTTAATGCGTCAAGTATAGCTACAGACGTATGTGTGTACGCCGCAGGGTTTATGACTATACCGTCAATTTTTCCGTAAGCTTCCTGAATTTTATCAACGATATCGCCTTCGTGGTTGGACTGATAACATTCTATTTCGATATTATTTTCTTTACCCCATTTTCTAATCATCGAGATAAGACTCTGATAATTCTCTTTTCCGTAAAGATTTGGTTCTCTAATCCCTAACATATTGATATTGGGTCCGTTTATTACAAGAAATTTTTTCATTTTAATTTTTCCTTTTTTTTATGAGATTCAAAATATTTCGAGCATTTATTTTCGGATTGAGATTTTCAACCTGATAAGTAAAATCTGCGGCTTTCAAATAAAGCGGCAATCTTTCTTCTTTCATTTTTCTCAAATCGTTTTTCATAGAAAGCGGCCTGCCGTCTTTCGGCAGAGAGTCCACATCTCTGTCAAGGTAAACTACAAAACTATTTTGTCTTATAGCGAAGATATTTTTCTGTCTTTTAACAACGCCGCCGCCGGTTGAAATGACGAGTCCGCTTTTTTTTGAAAACTTTTCTGTGATTTCAGACTCGATATCTCTGAATTTTTCTTCTCCGTATTTTGAGAAAAATTCAGGTATAGGCATGTTTATTTTTTTTACTATTTCGTCGTCGGTGTCGATAAAATCTCTGCCTGTTATTTCGGAAATGGCTTTTCCGACAGTGGATTTTCCGCTTCCCGGCATACCTATCAGAGTGATGTTTGACAATTTGAAATTGATTTTGTCGGTTATTTCGTCAATCACAGAATTGTCAATTTTTTTATTTGTAAAATATTCAGACGCTTGTTTTGCCTGAGCCACAAGCATAGAAAGTCCCGATATGTGATTTACTTTTCTTTCCTCGCAGTCTAACATCAATCTTGTTTTCCCTGGATTGTAAATCATATCTACGACGCCTTCAAGATCAGGAAAAATTGATATGTCAACAGGGGAGACGAGATTTTTTGGGTACATACCGACCGGAGTGCAGTTTACTATAATATTCGCATCGGAATTAACAGATATATTGTCGTAATTATTTTCTCCGTGTCTTGAAATAATTACGATATCTTTTGCTCCGCGATCATAAATTACGTTTCTCGCAGTAAGTGAAGCGCCGCCTGAACCTAAAATGATAACTTTTTTTCCTTCCGCGTCAATTCCTCCTTTGTCTAACATATAGGAGAAACCGAAATAATCTGTATTGTGTCCGGAAAGTGATCCGTCCTCTTCTTTTACAATGGTATTGACGCTGCCTATTTTTTTTGCGAATGAATCGATTCTGTCAAGGTATGGCATAACCGTTTTTTTATATGGAATAGTAACATTTATAGCGTCAAAATCTCTTTTCTTAAGAAAATCGGCAACTTCGTTTTCTTCCATTGGCCACAAATTATAACTGTATGTGCCTAAATATGAATGTATCTGAGGCGACCAGCTGTGACCGAGAGGATTTCCTATAAGCCCGCATTTTTTCCTGATTTCAGACATTTCCAAATCTCCGTTTTTATAAGACTTCCGAATAGCTTCCGAAATATGTGAAATCCGTATTTTCATTGTAAAGCTCGTCAAAGAAGGCATAGAGATCATCCGAGTAGACGCTTATTTCAATGTCAAAATAAAAAGAAAACTCAAAATCCTTCTCCGGCACCGGTCTTGATTCAAGTTTAAGCATATTTATTCTGTGAGCATTAAGTTTTGTCAAAATAGAATAAAGAGAACCCGGTTTGTGTGCAGTTGTTAGCATCAGCGATGTTCTGTCGGCTCCGGGGTAAACCTCGCAATTTTTTGATACGCAGATGAATCTTGTATAATTATTTGTGACGTTTTGAACCGATTGATAAAGTTCCTGCAGATTATAAAGCTCCGCACAATCCGATGACGCTATGGCCGCTATATCTGTTCTTCCCGAATCGGCTACCATTTTTGCGGCGGCGGCTGTATTTTTAACAACAGTTACTTTTACGTTGTCAAGAGAATTAATAAATTCGGAACATTGAGACAAAGCCTGCTCATGTGAAAAAATCTCTTTGATGTCTTCGATTTTTGCTCCGTGATTTACAAGAAGAGAATGATCTACATGTATTCTTATAGATCTGATTATAAAGAATTTGTATTTTTTCATAAGGTCGTAAACCTTATTTACAGAACCTGCGGTACTGTTTTCTATCGGAAGAACACCGTATCTGCATTCTCCGGATTCGATTTTTTTCAATACGTCTTCCCAATTTTCAGTGTAAATAATTTGAGGATCTCTGAAAATTCTGTCGCACGCCTGCTGTGAATATGCGCCCTCGACTCCCTGACACGCAACTTTCACATGCTCGGGAAAAAGGCTCGGCGTATTTTCGAGCTTTTCTTTTATCATTGAAGAAACGGGACAAGAACCGTCGATATATTTGCGTTGATATGAACGAGAAAGACCGAATATCTCCGAATAAAGAATCCTTGTATATATTTTATTGTCGTCGCGTGAATAAGAAGAAACCTTATCGAGAACCTGTCTTTCTCTCTGTCTGTTTAAAACGGGAATGTTGTTTTTCTGTTTATATTTTGCTATCTCAAGAGAAGCGCTCATTCTCTCGTCAAAAAGCCTGACCAACTGTTTGTCAATTTCATCGATTTTATCTCTGTATTTTTTTAAAGTATCCTGATTATCCATTTTTTTTGTCAAAAATAAAATAAATAAATTAAATCATAAGGTCTGCAAATGTAATAGCCGCACAAGCCTCTATAACGGGGACGGCTCTGATCGCAATGCATGGATCATGTCTTCCTTTAATTTCAAGGTCTGTTTCTTGCATTTCGGAAAGTGAAACCGTTCTCTGTTTTTTCGCTATTGACGCGGTCGGCTTTACAGCCGCTCTGAAAATAACAGGCATGCCTGTTGTGATTCCACCTGCAATTCCGCCTGAATTATTTGTTTCCGTAACTATTTTTCCGTCTTTTATGATGTAGTTGTCGTTATTTTCCGAGCCAAGTTTTTCTGATGAAGAAAATCCCGAGCCGAATTCTATTCCCTTAACTGCAGGAACGGCGAATACATTTCTTGAAATAATGTTTTCAATGCCGTCAAACATAGGGTCGCCAAGTCCGGCAGGAACTCCGCTGACGGCACATTCTATTATTCCTCCCACCGAATCGCCTGCCTGCCTTGCAAGAGTTATTTTCTCCGCCATCAAACGGCCTTTTTCATCATTTAAAACAGGTATCTCTTTTTCTGTCAAATCATCGGGCTGAACAGACAAAGGGTTGAACGGTTCGTCATAAACGCCGTTGACAGAATAGACGTGCGCTTTTATCTCAACGCCCTTATCTTTCAATATCTGCATAGCGACGGCGCCTGCAAAACAAAGCGGTGCAGTGAGCCTGCCGGAGAACTGACCGCCGCCTCTTATGTCGTTGAATCCGGAATATTTTATATAGGCTGGGTAATCCGAATGAGACGGCCTCGGATGATCTTTTAAAAAATCATAATCCGAGGAATGAACATTTGTATTTCTTATTACAGCGCAGACAGGAGCACCGCACGTTACTCCGTCAACTAACCCTGAAATTATCTCGGGAATATCGGCTTCTTTTCTCGGAGTTGAAAGTTTGTTTTTCCCGGGAGCGCGTCTTTTCATGAATTTGCCGATAAATTCGGCATCAAGTCTTATTCCTGCGGGAACCGAATCGATCACAACGCCTATCGCTTCGGAATGAGACTGACCGAATATTTGAACTTTGAATTTATTGCCGGTAGATGATGACATTTTTAAAACCTATAATATTTAATAATTCTTTTTTAAATTTTTTACATCTTTAAAAAACAGAGGATACGATTTGTTTACTGCTTCGGCGTTTAAAATTGTTCCCGATAATTTGGAACAGATTATCGTTTCGGCCATAACCATTCTGTGATCGTTGAATGATGAATAGACCATATTTTCTTTTAGAGCGCATCCGCCGTAAATCGTGATGCTGTCTTCTGTCTGGTCCGTTTTTCCGCCGGCAGTTTCGATCATTTTTGCTATAGCGTCAAGCCTGTCGGATTCCTTTAACCTGAGTCTGCCTGCGTTGAATACTCTTGTTTTGCCGTCTGCAAATACGGCAAGAGCCGAAATTACCGGTATTATGTCCGGAACATTCGACGCGTCAATTTCAATTCCGTTTAGATTTTTTCTTTTTACGGTAATGCCGTTTTCACTGTTTTCTTTATCGTATGAAATATCGGCGCCGAATTCGTTCAGAATATCAAGAATTTTTTTATCGCCTTGACCGGAATTTATATCAAGTCCCGTCACGGTAATTCCAAAATCCGACAGTGCTCCGAGACAAAACCAGAAAGCCGAATTTGACCAGTCGCCGCCAACGGTAAGATCTCCTGGAGAAACGTATCTTGAATTATCCGGTATCGAAAAACAATCGCCGTTATCAGATGTTTTTACTTTTATTCCGAATTTTTTTAAAGTGTCGAGTGTGATTTTAATATATGGCCTTGACTGAACAGGTTCAATTAAATCTATTGAACCGCCTTCTTTTATTAAAGGAATTGCCAATAACAGACCTGTAGTATACTGAGACGAAACATTGCCAGGATATTTAAAATTGCCGCCGTTCATTTTTCCGGAGAATTTAATCGGAAATTCTCCGTCAGGCGAAACATTGACACCGTGAGTTCTCATCTGGTTCAGAAGAATATCCTGCGGTCTGCCCGGAAGTCTGCCGGAACCGGTAAATATGCTGTCAATGCCCAGAGCGGCCGCAACAGGCATTAAAAATCTGATTGTCGAACCGCTTTCACCGCAGTCAAACACTGCCGAGGAAGGTATATTTTCGGCAGGAGAGACCCTAACATGAAAACCGTCCTTGCCGTCTTTTAAAATCTTTTTGGATTTATCCTGATAAAAAATATCGTTAAATTCCGAATCAAAAGCGGTTTCATCTTCATCCGGAAGGCCTTCAACTTTCGCACCGAGCGATTTAAGACAATGACTTGTGGCGAGAATATCATTTGACGACTGGTTGAGATAAATGTCTGTTATTTTGTCGCTCAATGCAGATGCCGTCATAAGTCTGTGAGCTTCTGATTTGGAAGATACGGATCTTATTTTTCCGGATGTTCCCGAATAATCATATTTGCTGATTGAAATATTAATTTTCCACACCCGCTTTCAAAATGGGTAGAAGATCATCAATATCGATTTTTTCCACAAATGCTTTTCCCAGAGATTTTAAGTTTATCAACTTGATTTTTGAACCGGTTCTTTTTTTATCGCTGTGAGCCGATTCAAAAAGCTCGTCGGCGGAATAATCGCATTTGACGGAAAGACCGTTTTTAATCAGCAGATCGGATATTTTATTTGAATAATCTTCTTTGCATCTGCCTGTTTTGTACAGTCCTCTTGATTCTACGACCATTCCGATAGCGACAGCAGAACCATGCGATACTGTAAAGTCAGAATTTTTTTCAATCCCGTGAGCGGCCGTATGACCGAAATTAAGTATAGCTCTAATTCCTGTCTCTGTTTCATCAAGATTTACACAGTCTCTTTTGAGCTCGACGCATCTTTTAATAACATATTCAATATTTTCTTTGATATCGTTTCTTTCGAGAAAATCAAAAAATTCTCTGTCCTGTATGACGCCGTATTTGATAACTTCGGCGCATCCGTCTGAAAAAACAGAAGAAGGCAACGAATTTAACGTGTCGGGATCGCAGATTACAGCTTCAGGCTGATGAAAAGCCCCGACAAGATTTTTGCCTGCCGGAAGATTAGCAGCCGTTTTTCCTCCGACCGAAGAATCAACATCCGCGAGAAGCGTTGTTGGAACCTGTATAAATTTTATTCCTCTTAAATATGTCGCGGCGGCGAATCCGCCCATATCGCCCGGTATTCCTCCTCCGAGAGCTAATACGACATCAGTTCTTGAAATCGAATTTTCAGACATGAATTTAATCATATCATACCAGACAGGCACGGTTTTATGGTTTTCCCCGTTGGGAAACACAAACTTAACAGACTCGAGTCCGGCGTCAGCAAGAGATTTAATCACTCTGTCGGAATAAAGTCTGTCTACATTATCGTCTGTGATAATGCAGATTTTTCTTTTACCTAATGTATCTATAATTATCCGACCTACTTTATCGATAAGTCCTTTTTCAATAAATACATTGTATTTTTTTGACGTTGTGTTAATTTCTACCTTTTCCATTTTATTAATAACCCGATTGTATTAAGCATTTTGTGAAAAAATAATGGTTTAAACTAAATATCCGTTGACAAGAAATGTAGGAAATTTTTAGTCTCTGTAAATTTTTCCGTCGATAGTTTCTTTTCTGATTCTGCCTTCCTTTAGAAGTTCTTTGAGAGTGTCGGCATCGTTGTTTTTAAGCGCTATACTGTATTTTACTAAATTATCTATCATTTCGTCAAGCTGTTCGATCAGATTTTCTCTGTTTTCCAGGAACAGTTCAGTCCACATATTTTCGTCAAGTTTTGCCACTCTTGTCAGATCTTTATAAGAACCCGCAGAAAATCCCATATGTTCGTCTGCTGCCGAATTTTTCACGTAAGCGTTTGACACAATATGACAAAGTTGAGAAGTAAAAGCTATGATTTTATCATGATTTTCGGGAGTGGTCATTTTTACGGAGCCAAAACCGATTGACAGGAAAAAATCTTCTGTTGTTTTTATTTTTCCGTACCTGACATCATTGCCTGGACACATGATAAATGATGCACCGTCAAATAAGTTTTCTTTGGAATAAGAAAATCCCGACATATGGTAGCCTGCCATCGGATGACAACCGATATAAGTAAATCCGAATTTATCTGCGATAGGCGTAATTCTGTCGACAACATATTTTTTCACGCCGCAGCAATCTACCAAAACGGCGTCTTTATCAATATAAGGAGCTATTTTTTTTACTGTTTCTATAGTTAAGTTCGGATAGAGAGCTATAATAATCAATTCGCAGGTTGAAATATTTTCATAGTCGAGCTTTCTGTCTATAATGTTTCTTGAGACGGCGTCGGAAATAACGTCATCTTTTATATCATAACCGTATATCCTGTGATTTGTGTATGCCGCGGCCGCCTTTGCGACAGAACCTCCTATAAGTCCCATTCCGATTATTCCGACATTCATTTTATTTTAATCCTCCGAACTCAGTCTGTTTTAAATCAATTATAACAATCTGCAGCCGTATAGTCAATACTATATTTGTATATTACACTATATAAATATAGTGAAAAACCGATGAATTATTACATTAAAAAAATGATTTTATATCGCTGATAATTTTTTAAATAACAATATATTGTAATATGAATAATATAATTTCGGCATACATTGGGTGTAAAGCAATTGTTTTTACATATTTTATATCTATATAAATTCTTATGTCATTTTTTTAAATATGTCTTGTATTCGTCGTTTAGGTAAAATGTGTTGTTTAGATTTTTGGTTATTTGGTTTTAAAATTAAAATCAATTTTGTCTAATCTGTAAAAAAATGTTGTTTAATTGACGTTTTTATTGACAAATTTATTATTAAATGATAAAATGATAAAAATTGAAAATACAAAGGAGGAACATATTTTGAGCGGAATATTAACTGACGCTAAAACGCTTGCCTATATTAACCTTTACGGTATTTTAGGCACGCTCGAAAATCTTTGTGAGCTTGATCCCGGCGCGAGAGCTCTTCTCACAAACAAAAAACCTATCGTACTCGGTATTCAGGTAAAAGACGGACCTGCAGCCACGCTTACATTTAAAAACGGCTACTGCAGAATGGAGGACGGAATTGCTCCATGCAATATACTTCTTCCTTTCTCATCATGTGAAAAATTCAATGGAATGATTGACGGAACGGTTACTCCGATTCCCGCAAAAGGTTTCCAGCATATCAAATTCTTATTAAAGGATTTTACGGCTTTGACAGATCGTCTTACAAAGTATCTCAGACCTTCTGCAGAAGATTTGAAAAATGAAGACTTCTTCAATCTTTCCACTTCTCTTATGTTCTATCTTATCTCTGTTGCCGTTTCTCAGATAGGCAATCATGACAAGATTGGAAAATTCTCAGCGTCAAATATGGTTGACGGCGATATTCTACTTTCAATCGCAGGCGGTCCTAAGGCCACTATCTGCGTAAGAAACAACCACCTTGTTACGCTTAAAAAGGGAACAGACGATCCGAGATCAATGATGGAGTTTTCATCCATGAAGCTTGCAAGAGACCTTTTTGACGGAAATATCAATGCGGTTGCATGCATCGGCAGCGGCACCATTAAAATGGGCGGCATGATTTCGATGGTAGACAACATGAACAGAATACTTGACAGAGTCGGACTCTATCTCGCATAAGTTAGGAGGGCTTTATTACAATGGCAGAAGAAAAGAAAAAAGATTTAGCGGCTGAGAAAGCGACTAAAGAAACAAAGGCACCTGCGAAGAAAGCCGCCGCAAAGAAAGAACCTATTGTTGAATATACACACGAAAAGAGCCAGGCTTGGTATAAAAGAGCTCTTGATGTAATTCCTTCGGGAATTTACGGACATCAGGGACCTGCTGAGGGTCTTTGGATTCCTGCTGCGAAATGGCCTTATTTCTCAGAAAGAGCAAAGGGAACGTATTTTTGGGATGTAGACGGAAATAAATATATAGACTATATGTGCGCTTATGGTCCTAATGTTCTCGGCTACAATGATCCCGATGTTGACGCTGCGGCTAAAGAACAGCTCGAAAAAGAGAACTGCGTTACCACGCCTTCTTATAAGATGGTAGAGCTTGCGGAACTTATGGTGGACACCGTAAACTGCGCAGACTGGGCTTTCTTTGCCAAAAACGGAAACGACGCCACATCAGGCGCTATTATGTGTGCAAGAGCATACACTCGCAAAAAGAAAATAATCTTCATCAAGGGTTTCTATCACGGCGTTTCTCCTTGGTGTCAGAAAGTCGACTATCCCGGCATAATTCCTGAAGATGTAGAAAATTCCATATACGTCAACTGGAATGATATTCCGGATCTTGAAAAAGCTATTGCCGAAAATGAAGGCGAGATAGCTGCTTTCATAGCTATGCCTTATCTTCACGGCAACTTCTTTGATAACATTCTTCCAGCTGACGGTTATTGGCAGAAAGTCAGAGAACTTTGCACACAGCATGGAATTGTACTTATTATAGATGATGTCCGCGCAGGATTCAGACTTGATCTCGCCGGTTCCGACCATTTCTACGGATTTAAAGCCGATATGATCTGCTTCTGCAAAGCTATTGCAAACGGATATAATGTTTCGGCTATCTGCGGTCAGGAATTTTTGAAGAGCGCAATGAGCTCGCTTTCGTATACAGGTTCTTACTGGATGAGTGCGGAACCTTTCGCCGCCGGTATTGCCTGCATTAACAAGATGAAGAAGCTTGACACTCCTAAGATGTTCAGAGAAAACGGTATTAAGCTTACAGAAGGACTTAAGAAAGCCGCTGAAAACAACGGTTTTGACCTTGTAGTATCCGGTGAACCCGCTCTGTTCTATCTCAGAATAGCAAACGATGATTCACTCTTCTTACATCAGGAATGGATAGCGGAGATGGTTTCAAGAGGAATATATCTTGCATCTCACCATAATCATTTCATGAACGCTTCTATTACAGACGAGGATATGGAGCGCACATGGGAAGTTGCGGATGATGCTTTCAAAGCAGTCAGAAAGAATCATCCCGAATTGTTCTGATAATTTTAATAAACAGGCTGACCGCAAAAGTCGGTCTGTTTTTTGAGATTCAAAGAAAATATTGCACATAAAATTATCGGATATAAAAAATAAACTATAAATTTTCTTTACGGATTTTACAATAAAAATATACATTCTTTTTGAAGTGATAATTTAAACGTTATTTTTGTCATATTCGTATCAGTACGGGCGTTTATTGCTTTGAAAAAATATTATAGTTTTTTTATATCCGATTTTATTTTTATTTTTCATTAACTTAGGAGGAATATTTAAAATGCCGCTTTCAAAAGAAGAATGGCTTTCCCTTGAAAAGAAAGCCAACGAGCTGCGCAACCTCACTCTTGACACCGTTCACTGGTGCGGCAGCGGACATCTCGGCGGAGGATTGAGCGTTCTTGATCTTCTCACTGTACTTTATTACAAGTATCTTAACATCGATGTAAAGAATCCCAAATGGCCCGAAAGAGACAGATTTATCCTTTCAAAAGGTCATGCGGCAATAGCTTATGCACCTGTTCTCTGCGACAAGGGATTCGAAGACAAAGAACTTCTTCACAATTTCAATCTTACTAATTCCAAATTCGGAATGCACCTTGACTCAAATAAGGTTTCCGGATGCGACGCTTCAACCGGTTCTCTCGGTCACGGACTTTCAATCGCTGTCGGAACGGCTCTCGCAGCAAGAGTTTTAAAAAAAGATTATAAAACTTATTGCTGTTTAGGTGACGGCGAGTGCGAC
The DNA here is from genome assembly GCA_900314355.1 of uncultured Eubacteriales bacterium. Taxonomy (GTDB): domain Bacteria; phylum Bacillota; class Clostridia; order Oscillospirales; family Acutalibacteraceae; genus UBA1081. The sequence goes on from OMUY01000049.1 coordinate 58,265, forward strand.
GAAGGTTCCAACTGGGAAGCTGCTATGTGCGCGTCCAACTACAATCTTACAAACCTCATTTCTTTTGTTGACAGAAACCACTGCATGATCGACGGACCTACAGAGGATGTCATGAAGCTTGAGCCTTTTGAGGACAAATGGAAAGCTTTCGGCTTTGAAACTTTGGTAATCGATGGAAATAACATCAATGAACTTTGCAACGCTATCGACACAGCTCTTGCCAATAAGTCAGATAAACCTTATATGATAATCATGGACACAGTAAAAGGCTGCGGAATTGATTTCATGGAGGGCGATTACAAATGGCATTACGGTTCTCTTGATGACGAGGGATACGCTAAAGCTAAAAAAGCTCTTGAGGAAACATATAAGAAGAGACTCGCGAGAGTAGAAAAGGAGGCAAAGTAAGATGGGTCTTAGCTATACAGCTGTTGAATCAACGTCACTTCAGACCGCAGAAATTTACGGTCAGGCTCTCGTTGAATTAGGCGAAAAACATCCTGAGGTCGTCGCTCTTACCGCAGACCTCGCAAAGTCGACCAAAATCGGCGATTTCATGAAAAAATTCCCCGACAGATTTTTCAATGTCGGTATTGCGGAAGCAAATATGTTCGGCGTAGCAGCAGGTATGGCAAGAGCGGGACTTGTTCCTTATCTTTCCACATTCTCGCAGTTTGCGTCATTTAGAAGCGCAGATCAGCTTCACACCGATATCTGCTATCAGAATGTAAACGCGAAAGTCATAGCCACGCATTCGGGAACTTCATTCGGTCAGGCAGGTTCTACGCACCATGCTATCTGCGACCTTGCTCTTGTAAGATCTATTCCTAATCTTACTGTTATCTGCCCTGCAGACGGCATTGAGACATATCACGCTGTTATGACGTCTTACGATGTTCCAGGACCGTTCTACATCAGAATCAACAGAGGATTTGACCAGACTCTTTACACTCCCGAACTTATCAAGAAGATAGGATATAAGTTTGAGCTCGGAAAAGCGATAGAAGTAAATCCCGGTTCGGATATCACTGTTATCGCAATAGGCTCCTGCGTATATCAGGCTTATGAAGCAGCTAAATATCTTGAAAAGACAGACGGACTTAAAGTAAGAGTACTCGATATGCACACTATTAAGCCGATTGATAAAGATGCTATTCTCAAGGCGATTACTGATACAAGACGTATTATCACGGTAGAAGATCACACAATCATCGGAGGACTCGGCGGAGCTGTAGCTGAAGTTATTGCCGAAGCAGGCAAGGGCTGCGCATTCAAGAGACTCGGACATCAGGATCATTTCGCTCCTATTGGACTTCATGAAGATATCATGTCTATAGTCGGAATCGACTCTAACGGAATCGTTAACGCTGTCCGTGAGACAATGAAGATGGACTTCGAAGAGGACGATGACTGGTCCGATGAGTTCTGATGGAGGTTATATAAATGACTTCTAAAGAAGATTTATTGACTAATAAAATTTTCCTCAATGCCGCGCTTCCTTTGATGAAGACGATTGCTGAGGACGATCCAAAAATTCATAAAATGTTTTCTATCGTCCACTGCATTTATCAGGTCAGCTGTCTTGATCCAGATGCGCCGGGAGGAAAGTATGCAACACATTTCCAGGTAAACTGCGATGAGTGGAAGGTTCATCCCAGAGTTGAGCCGCATCCTATGATTGAGATCGAATTTCCTTCAGTACAGGCACTCAATTCATTCTTCAAGGGAAAGATAGGTCTTGACACCCTTCCCAAGATGAAAGGCGTAGTCAGATACCCCCAGTATTTTGTTCCTTTCATTACTTGTCTTTTGAAGATGGCTAATCTTCTCGGTATGACTGAAGCTCCGGAAGATGTCGATACAAAGAGACTTCTTGTAAAGTGTTATTTCTATCTTCTTACATCCGGTATCAGTCAGCTCAATAAAAACGGCGATGAAGAGGTACACGGATGGGCACTCAAGAGCCCTGACAGAGTCTATGCTTTTGATGTTGAAGGCGAGCCTTCTGTTGCGGCGTTTATCAGAGTTAAGGCCGGTAAGACAAAAGCAGGCAGAGGTGTTTATAAGAGAGCAATGCCTTTCTTCACAATGCAGTTTGACAGTCTTGACAGTGCATTAGGTATTCTTATGGGCACAGCAGACATGCTTCAGTTCACAAGAGAAAAGAAGCTTAATATGCTCGGCGCTCCGGAATACGGCGCAACTCTCGGCAACTTTATGATGAAAGTCGGCGCTATGGCAAAATAAAATAAAGGTTATTATATACCTTAAAAATTTAATTAATGTATTGGCTTCGATGTAAAAATCGAAGCCATATCTTTGAAGAGGAAATAAAATAATGTCAGTTGAAAAAGTAAAAAACTATTTAAAAAAATTTGGACTCGAAGGCAGGGTAAAAGAGTTTGACGAATCTTCCGCGACTGTGGAACTTGCCGCCCTTGCAATCGGCTGCGAAGAGAACAGAATTGCAAAAACAATGGCGTTCGATTTAAAGGGCGAACCGATTTTAATTGTTTTCGCAGGCGATGCAAAGGTTGACAATCATAAATTCAAGGAAAAATTCCATACTAAGGCCACTATGATAAAACCCGATGAACTTTCCGAAAAAGTAGGTCATGCAATGGGTGGCGTATGCCCGTTTGACATTAAAGATAATGTAAAAACATATCTTGATGAGTCCCTGAAAAGGTTTGATACAGTTTATCCGGCGGCGGGTACAAGCAATTCCGCTGTTAAATTGAACATTGAAGAACTTGAAAATGCGTGCCAGAATTTTACAGAATGGGTAGATGTATCTAAAATCCCTTGATTTATTCGATTAATTAATTTGATTTTTCAGCCGACTGATTAATTTCGGGCCGGCTTAGTTTTATATTAATTATTGACAGATTTTAAATTTAGATTTATAATTCTTTTCTGATTTAAAAAATATGTTATTAAGGTTTATTCATGGAAAATACAATTAAGAGAGGGCGTTTTTCCGATAATCATGTAGACGCTTTTAATTTTATAAGAGTAGTAGCAATAATAATGGTATTTATGCAGCATACTCTGTCGGAATTTGATTTGGATTTTACTGAATATAAAGCAGGTAATTTCTATTATACATTCCCATTAAGAACACCCGCATGGGCAGGAGTTTGGATTCTCTTTATTCTTTCCGGGTTCCTCGCTGGAAAAAGCTATGCTGCCGGAAGATATAAGCTCACCTTAAAAGATACCGGGAGGTATTATCTTACCAGACTGAAAAAAACATGGTTTCCTCACATCTGTTTTATTATTTTTATTTGTTTATTATTCTACCCGAACTTTTTAATAAATAATCCCAAGGTGATATTAAATCTACTCACTTTTACTTATATCGGTAAACCGGGAGTTACATCAATAGGGCATCTTTGGTTTATCTCTACTGTAATGTGGTTTTATATTATCACTCCTTTTGCTGCGTTTTTATGTGATAAGATAAAAAATGTATCTAAATTCTTTTTTGTCCTATTTTCATATATCGCATTAGGCGCAGGTTTGTTTTACAGATTATATGCTTTAAAAAAAGGTTGGGAATGGTATGACATCGTCTATGTTCCGGCCTATTCTAATCTTGATTTGTATTTAAGCGGATTCTTTTTCAGCTATTATACGATAAATAAAGAACAGGAAAAGAAGGTAAGCAAAACAATTAAGAAGATATTTGCTTCTGTATTTCTTATTGGGCTAATTGAACTTAATTGTTATATTTATGTTCTTGCAAAAGCCGATTCGATGTATCTTAATATCTACAGATACTTATTCCCGTTTTTCTACGGAATAGCTTGTCTTTTCTATCTTTCCGCATTTGACTATAAAAGGGATTATAAAAATAAAGCTCCGACATTTGAAAATATAAAAAAGAATCCGTTCAGAATAATAGATTGGTTTTCACAGATAGCTATTTATTTTTATTTCTTCCATATCATTTTGAAAAAATCTTTAGCTCAACTGAAATTCATAAAAACAAATACGTTTTCAGGTTATCTTATCTGCTGTCTTTTGGTTTTAATTTTCGGCTCTATTGTCGCATACGGTTATTCAAAGATTTTTAAGTTTAAACCAAAAAAGAAAACCGAAATAAAATAAGATAATAAAAACAGCGTTTCCCGCGCTGTTTTATTTTTTTTGTAAATGATTAAATTTAAGATTGATTTAAGCTTACAGTTATGATAAAATAAAAAATATTTTATATATATTATCCGGAGGGGTGTGGAATTATGAACTATTTGATGGTTATGGCTTTTGTCCTGTATTTCGTTTTAATACTTGCGATAGGATTTATTTTCTTCTTCAAATCCAAATCTGCAGGCAACGGAGAAAAAGAATACTTCTTAGGCGGAAGATCAATGGGACCTTTTGTAACCGCAATGAGTGCTCAGGCATCGGATATGTCCGGATGGCTTTTAATGGGGCTTCCGGGTTCTATTATGGCTTTCGGCTTCGGTCAGATATGGGTCAGCATCGGGCTTATGTTAGGTACTATCTGCAACTGGGTTTTTGTCGCTAAAAGATTGAGAAATTTTTCTCAGGCTGCAAATGACTCAATTACTGTGCCACAGTATCTTTCAAACAGATTCGCGACTAAATCTATGACATTGAGAATTGTAAGCGCAATAGTTTTCCTTGTATGTTTTACGGTATATGTTGCGTCGGGATTCAAAGCGGGAGGAATACTTTTTTCAAAGGTTATTGGACTTGACGAATCTACCGCAATGCTTATTTTTGCAATAATTCTTGTCGCTTATACATTTACAGGCGGATATAAAGCTGTGTGCTGGACAGATTTCTTCCAGGGTCTTATGATGCTTGTTGCTATAGTGGCAGTGCCTATTATCCTTGTCGAAACTCAGAATCTTGACATTACGAAGATAAATGAAGGATTTGAAGGAACAAAATACATGTTTGAATTGAATCCGTTCAAAGCGTCTTGGACTGATATAATTTCAGGACTTGCCTGGGGACTCGGTTATTTCGGAATGCCTCATATCCTTGTCAGATTTATGGCAATAAAAAAATCAAGCATGATAAAAAAGAGCGCAACTGTTGCAATCATTTGGGTTATAATAACATTGGCGGCGGCTTCAGTAATCGGACTTCTCGGCAGACTTTATATACCCGAACTGATTAATGCCGGAGAGCAGGAAAACGTATTCATTGAGATTGTAAAGGATGTTTGTCCGGCATTTATCGCGGGTATTCTTCTTTCAGCAGTCCTTGCCGCTTCTATGTCAACAGCAGATTCCCAGCTTCTCGTTGCCTCCTCTTCTTTCACATCGGATATTTATAAACCGGTTTTCAGAAAAAATGCTTCGGATAAAGAGATTCTTTGGATGGGCAGACTTGTAGTTTTGATTATTGCCGTAATAGCATATTTTATTGCTGCTGATCCCGGAGCGGATTCAATTATGGGACTTGTTTCCAATGCTTGGGCAGGTTTTGGCTCATCTTTCGGCCCAGTAATACTTCTTTCGCTTTATTGGAAGAGACTTACATATAAAGGTGCTTGCGCCGGAATAATCGGCGGAGCTGCAGTTGATATTCTTTGGCTCGTTTTCCTTTCCAAAAGCACCGGAATATATGAATTATTCCCCGGATTTATTATAGGCCTTATTCTCACCGTAGTAGTTTCTCTGATTGATAAAGCTCCTTCCAAAGAAGTAACCGATATTTTTGACCTCGCTACTTCAAAAGGATACGGCGAAGAGAACTGATTATTTTAAAACACATAAACATTAAGCGCCGCTCATCTTTTGGACGGCGCTAAATAAATTTAATTTGATTGCAGTTGTAATTTTTATTATAATATAAAAAGAAAGGTGGAATTTGTGATGTACAATTTCTTATTTAAATTCTTGTCTTTAATTTTTGCCGTATTTGTCAGCTGGACTCCTTTGTATAAGCAGTCTCTTTCTTCTTTAAACAAAGAAATTCAGGATCAGAAAAACAGAATTGAAATATTAAGTCAATCATATGAAAATAAAACTGCTGAAAAATTTGTAAATAGCGATTATTTTCTCGGAGAGCTTGACACGTCAATCAAATTCAATGAACTATCTTATATAGGTACTCATAACAGCTATCAGCTCAAATCAAATAACAAGCCTATAACAATTACAGATCAGCTGAACAGCGGTATTTTATCTCTTGAACTCGACGTGGAACCTGTTGCAGATAAAGACGGGCTGCATTTTGTATGTATTCATTCGCCTGTATTTGATATGAACACAAGCGCGTATTCTTTTGAACTCGCGTTGAAAGAAATAAAAATGTGGTCGGATTATAATCCCGATCATCTGCCCGTAACCGTTATAATCGAACCAAAAAAACTTTATCTTCCTATGGAAGGAATGAAGTTTTTTGACCTTGATAAAGCCAATAAGCTCGATGAAACATTAAGAGAAAATTTAGGCGACAGCCTGTTTACTCCGAAAGATATGTTAAGGAATTACTCAAGTTTTGAAGATATGAGAAAAAATAACGACTGGTGCTCTGTTTCAGAAATGCAGGGAAAGGTTCTTGTTCTTCTTCACGACTCGGCTGCATCGGCTGATTATATCAAACAGGACAAAAGCATAAAAAGTCAGGCAATGTTCCCGATGGGCAGACTTGACGATCTTGATGAGAAGTGGGCATCGTTTATTATTGTAAATCATCCTCGGCAGGTAATATCAAACAAAGAAAAATTAAAAGGATTCATAGCGAGAACCCGCGGAAACGGCGCCGATCGTTTTCAGAAACAGGAAGAAAAATATGCGCTTAAAAGCGGAGCCGGAATAATTTCGACAGATTATCCTCCTGTGGCAAACGACGGCTCGTCTCACAGCTTTTCATTTGAAGACGGAAAAACAATAAAATCAAATATTAACGGTTAAATTAATTTTTTTATTAGGAAGGCGCGGATTAATTTCCCCGCCTTTTTTTATTTAGTCTGATAATATTATTGATTATTAGTATCAAAAATGATAAAATAATATAATAGGTTTATTATGAATACCGATTAATTATATTGGAAGCAGAAAAATGAAGACATTATACAATATATTTGCAAATTGGAACATTACGAAGAAATTAATGCAGAAGCCTTTTTGGAATAAGGTTCTGTCATACGAGGTATTGTCATATCTTGTTTTCGGAGTTCTGACAACACTTGTAAATTATGCAGTATTTTATATATTTGACAAAATACTCGGAACGGCACCTCTTTTCAGTTTTCATATTTTTTCAAAACCTTTCCATGTTACTTTTGAGGATGTATCAACATTTATAGCATGGGTATTTGCTGTTTTGTTTGCATATTTTACAAACAAACTTTGGGTTTTTGAATCAAAAAGCTGGAAGGCAGGCGTTGTAGCCAAAGAAATACTTTCATTTTTTGCGGCAAGAATAATTTCTTATCTTGTTTTTGAAGCTCTCGGATTTATGCTGCTGAGAAATATGCTTATTTGGACAGGATTGGGCGAGACGGCTTGCAAATGGATAGCTAAGATTACGATGTCTGTTCTTGTGGTGCTGTTTAACTATTTCGCGAGTAAATTTGTTGTTTTCAGAAATAAGAAGAAGGAAACAAAATCAGAAAATGAAGATAGTATAAATTAATCAGAGAGGAAAATATCAATGGAAATAAACGGCGGTTTTGAGTCGGGAATGAAGCCGATTGACAATAACGGAATTTATGAAGGATTCGCTCTTGTTAAACAATGCGATGTAAAAACAACGAGAACAAGCTCAAAATTTCTCGACATTACTTTGTCAAACAGCAAAGGAGATATAAGAGCAAAATCGTGGGATTACAAGGAAGGAGACTATCTTCCTCAGATTAATTCAATAATCAAAGTCAGAGGAAGTTTTTCGATATATAACGGCGCTCCTCAGATGAAAATCGACAGAATGAGAGAAACTAACGATAAGGACGAATTTGATAAATCCGATTTTATCCCCAGCGCTGATTACGACAGCAATGAGATGTTTAATTCTATTTATGAACTGGCCGAAAATTTTAAGGACGAAGATTTAAAAGATATTACTCTTGAAATTTTGACAGAATATAAAGATGATTTGCTTGATTGTCCTGCAGCTTTCAGACTTCATCATGCTATAAAAGGCGGACTATTAATGCATACGCTTTCTATAGTTCGTTTGGCTGAGGCTGTTTCATCTATCTATCCAAGCGTTGACAGAGAACTTTTGATTGCAGGTGCCATTTTGCATGACGTCTGCAAGGTTGATGAGTTTAAAATGTCTCCGTCGGGACTTGTAGAAGGATATACGGCAGAAGGAACGCTTTTGGGGCATCTTGTAATGGGTGCAAATTTAATTGACAGAGTTGCCGATGAAGTTGGAGCAGATAAAAATACAGCGATGCTTCTTGAACATATGATAATTTCTCATCACGGCGAACCTGATTACGGTGCAGCAGTCAGACCCATGTTCCTTGAAGCTCAGATACTTTCGTCATTGGATAACCTTGACGCGGACATCTATGAAATAGAAAAAGCTACGGAAGACGTTCTTCCCGGAGATTTCTCTCAAAGACAGTGGGCTCTTGACGATAGGAAATTTTATAACCACGGCAGAAAAAATATTTCAACTTCGGCTTTATTGGAAAACGATAATATAAAAGATAAAAAATAAACAGATTTAATGGAGGTAATATTATGTCAGCAAGAAATCATGAAGTCACAACTGTTCACCAACTTTTGGACGAAAAAGGACATCTGATAGAACCCGGTTGGTCAAGAAGGCTATATCAGATTTACGACAGGAATAAAATTAAAGCTCCGGCAATAAAAATAAAGGAATGGGATTATTATCTTGTAACAGGCGATGATTTCGCCGCGGCTTTCACATTGTCGGACGACGGATATATTGGTCTTGAATCGGCATCCATACTTGATTTTACGGATCCTAAAAATCCGTGGGAACACACAAATTCGGTGCTCGTGCCGTTTACCATGGGAAAAATGAAACTTCCGTCTACTTCGGAGTCGGGAGATATTGCATTCCATAATAAAACTCTCGATATGGCGTTTTATAAATCAAAAGAGTACAGAAGAATTGTGTGTGAATACAGAAATTTCTTCGACGGTAAAACTCTTGAAGCAGATATTACGTTATATGAGCCTTATCAGGATACTCTTGTAATAGCCACTCCATGGGCAAACAGCAAAACATCTTTTTATTACAACCAAAAGATAAATTGCATGAATGCTCAGGGATATGTCAAATTTGCCGGTAAAACATATAAATTCAATCCCGAAAATAATTACGGCACGCTTGACTGGGGCAGAGGCGTCTGGACATATGACAACACATGGTACTGGAGTTCCGCAAATAAGACAATAGACGGCAAGCCTTTCGGATTTAATTTAGGCTACGGATTCGGCGATACAAAGGCAGCAAGTGAAAATATTGTATTTTACGACCGCAAAGGAAGTAAACTCGATGACGTAAAATTCAATATCCCGAGAAAGTCAGACGGATCGTTCGACTATATGAGCAAATGGACTTTTACAAGCTCCGACGACAGATTTAATGCCGATTTTGTCCCAGTATTAGACAGAGCGGCAGATATGGATTTTAAAGTCCTCGTCTCCGACCAGCATCAGGTATTCGGTAAAATGACAGGATACGCAATATTAGACAGCGGAGAAAAAGTGAATTTCAAAGATATGCTTATGTTTGCCGAGCATGTTCATAACAGATATTGACAAATAACAAGAGGTAATTATTTTTAATGGAGTGGACTGAAATAATTTTAACCGTTCCGAACGATAAGCAGGAAGAGGCCGAAGCCGTAGCTTTGATGTCCGTCCCCTACGGAATTTATACAGAAGATTATTCCGATTTGATAGAAGGTGTCGAAGAAATTTCTCATGTAGATTTGATTGACAAAAATCTTCTCTCAAAAGACAGGACAAAAAGCAGAATACACATTTATATTTCACCAGAAGAAAATCCGAATGAGGCGATTTCCTTTATCACAAATCAGCTCTCTAACGATAAAATCGATTTTTCTGTCGAGACAGATAAATGCAAAAACGAAGATTGGGAGAATAACTGGAAGAAATATTTCAAACCTTTCAAGGTCGGAAAAAATTTATTTATCCGTCCAGCTTGGATAAATGATTATGACCCGGAAGGAAGAACCGTACTGACTATTGAACCGGGCTCCGCATTCGGTTCCGGAACTCATGAAACCACAAGATTATGTCTTGAGGCGCTGGAGGAACACATAACGCCTGAAACGGATATTCTCGATATAGGATGCGGAAGCGGAATTTTGTCAATTTCAGCAATGCTCTTGGGTGCAAAGTCAGCAGTAGGTGTAGATATTGATAAATTAGCTGTAAAAACAGCCGAAGAGAATTTTGAAAGAAACAAAATTGACAAATCCAAATATACTCTTTCAGTCGGAGATCTCGCGTCGAGCGTCAAAGGAAAATTTCCTCTGATAGTTGCAAATATCGTCGCGGACGCTATAATCAGGCTTTCGGAAGATGTACCGAATCTTTTGCAAAAAGACGGATATTACATTGTTTCCGGTATTATTGACACGAGAAAACAAGATGTCCTCACTGCTTTAGATAAGCTTGGTTTTAAAGCGGTGAATATCCGTGAGGACGCCGGATGGGTTTGTATTGAGTTTAAATTAAAATAAAATGAAACGTATTGTATCATTATCTTTATCTATTTTCCTTGTTGCAATCACAATGATTTCATCTTTTGCCGTACAATATAAAAATCCTTTTGAGACATATACTTTGTCATGCGAGAAGATGAGAATACCTGCTTTGTTTACTTTAAATGATGGCAGCGTTATTGCCGTGGCAGATCTCAGATGGAACCATGGAACAGATTCTCCTCAAAATATTGATACAGCCGTTGCGGTTTCTCCTGACGGCTATGACGGCTGGAATTATAACGTATTAAATCATTTTGATGATTATCCGGACGGCGTATCTTCGTCTGACAGTGCGTCTTTTATAGACAGCTCCGTTGTTCAGTCAAAAAAAACTGGAAGAATTTTTGTCGTTACAGATATGTTTCCGACCGGAACAGGTTCTCCAAATGCGAAAAAAGGAACAGGTTATAAATTATTTGATTCAAAACAGAGACTTGTCCTTTATAAAGGCAACGAGGAATATCATCTAAATGATTTTTCTTCCGGTTTTGCATCTGTTTCAGACAGTATTGGCAATAACACAAAATATTCTGTAGACGAAAATTACAATCTATTCTTTGAAGATAAACCGCTTTATACAAAACAGGCCGAGACAGGAAAAAAAATAAATCAAAATGTCTTTTATTCTCAGTCTGAACTGACTGTATATAAAACGTCTTATCTTTCTTTGAAATATTCCGATGATAACGGCAAAACTTGGTCCGCGCCATTTATTTTAAACGGTCAAATTAAAAATAAAGATGACGGATATTTGGTAGTCGGTCCCGGCAGAGGTTTTGTTTGCGATGTCAAAGGAAAAGAGCGCATTATTTTTCCTGTTTACTCGAATAAAAATAAAATTGAGCGCACCTCTGTTATTTATTCGGATGATAACGGGCTTACATGGAAAAGAGGGAAAGATGTAAAATCTGAACTTCTTGCAGGTAAATCATCCGAAGCGCAGATAATATCTGTCTCAGAAGGTCATCTCAAGATGTATTTGAGGAATAATTCAAATTTCATTACATCATCCGATTCTTTCGACGGCGGCGTTACTTGGACAAAGGCAAAACTTTGTGAAGATTTAAAAGGCGTAAAAAATTGTATGGTGTCATTTATAAACACCGATAAAAAGATTGACGAAAAAAATTTAGTGTTGATGTCTGAAGCGGGAAATGCAAATTCAAGAGCGGACGGTGTAATAAGAGCAGGAGTTATTGAAAACGATAATGTATCATGGATATCAGAATATCATGTGAACAAAGGATTTTTCGCCTATTCTTGTCTCACTCAGTTGAGCGACGGAAATTTCGCCATGATGTATGAAGATGAAGCGGCGCATATAAATTATTTGATTTTTACTGTTTCTGATTCCGGAACAATTTCGGAAATTAACAATTCAAATATCGATTACGAATATGAAGAAACTTTTTGTGAAAAGATTAAATTTTTATTCTATAAATTGATATTCTTCTTTAGAAATCTGTTTAAATGAAAATTACAATAATTTCAGACAAAGGGACAAAAGAATATTTCTCAGACCGTTCCGTAAGGCTGTCTGACGTTATTAAAGAACTTGGCGTTGAAATTTCAATGCCGTGCGCCGGAATGGGTTTATGTGGTAAATGTATAGTTTCGGTCAGCGGAAAAGTCTCTTCTCCTTCGGAAAATGAAATTCGTATTTTAGGAGATAGAATAAAATCAGGAGAAAGGCTTGCATGTCAGACTTTTGTCCAAGGGGATTCAATTGTTCTTATTTCCGAAGTAAAGGAATTGAAAGGAGAGTACCTAACAAGTGAAATTAAGCCTGTAAATCCTTTAACCGGAAAAAGAAAATGTATATCTTCGATTATTGATATAGGAACAACAACTGTTGCTGCCCAAAGTTTTGAAATGCCGTCCGGAAAGCTTCGTAAATCCTTATTTCAGCTAAACGCTCAAACCATTTACGGGTCGGATGTAGTCAGCAGGATAGACAGTGAAATTAACAATCATAACGGTAAGCTTGGAAAAATAATTCAAAACCAGATTACGGATATATTAAATAGACTTGATAACGACGGGGATGTTATTATCACAGGCAACACCACAATGCTTTATCTTCTTTCAAATACAGATGTTTCATGTCTTGCGTCATTTCCTTTTGAAATAAAGGAGATTTTTGGAAAAAACATCAAACTGCCGAGATTATCCGAAAATATTTATCTGCCTAAAACTATTTCGGCTTTTATTGGCTCCGATATCATGTGCGGAATAATTTCGTCAGGCATGATGAGGGATGAGAATTCAGTTTTAATTGACCTCGGTACAAACAGCGAAATAGTTTATAAACACGGTGATAAGTTTATTTGCGCGTCCGCTTCCGCAGGGCCGGTATTTGAAGGCGCGTCTATAGAATGCGGTTCATATTCAGTCCCGGGTGCAATAAATTCTGTTTATAATATCGGCAACCGAATAGAGTTTACATCAGTTCCCGGAGGTAAAGTTAAATCAATCTGCGGTTCAGGTGTTATAGACGCCGTCGCCGTTATGCTTTCTCTCGGTTACATTGAAAACGACGGATATCTTGAAGATAAAGTTTTTATTGGCCAAAGCGATGTATATATTTCTCCTTCAGATGTCAGAAAAATTCAACTTGCTAAATCTGCAATTTTTTCGGCTCTGACAATAGTTTGTGATGATTTTTCCAAAGTAGATAAATTCTATATTTCAGGCGGATTCGGAAGTTCAATTAATATTAATAACGCTGTCAGAATCGGTCTTTTTCCGAAAGAAATATTGGGAAAAGTTGTATTTTGCGGCAATACTTCTTTAAGCGGCGCAAAGATGATACTTTTCGACGCATCGACAAAAGAATTGACTGAAAATATTTATAAAAATTGCAAAACCGAAGTTTTGTCTCAAAAGGAAGAATTTAATAAATTATTTGTTGAAAACATGAATTTCGGATAATCAATTTATTTAATTACTGATTAACAAAAAAAAAGACCGGAGGGAATTGTCCTTCCGGTCAAAATTATTTAGCTGTCAGCAGGCAGATTTTTCTTTAACATGATTTGAAATCGAACCTGCCATATTTCCGATTCTGTCAAATACATTGAAAAGATTATTGAAGAAAACTTTCAGCATCTGGAAAAATCTGGCAAACGGACTTGACTTTACTTTGTCGTTTACATCGGCGGGGAAGTCTGCCGGCGAATACGGATTAGACGCGTCATATGAAACAGGCTCGCCGTTCATTATCGTAAAATCAAGAGTTCTTTCTCCTAATGGAGTCGCTGTGTTTGACCTCATAGTATAAGTTACGGTGACAGAAATTCTTTTTTTGCTTACGTTGGGAATTTCGTTTTTAATTCTTATCTTTGCTGTCTTTCCCGGAAAAATATATGTCCCGGTAGCATTTTTGAGCTTGACGTCTTCTCCCTGAACAGTAATTCCTTCAATTCTGACAGTCTCTTCAGAAATATTCTTTACTATTAAATTTTTGTCTTCGCTCGATACATACCCTTCCGTACTGTTGTCAAAATAAGCGGTAACAGCAAGAGATGGCGCTTCAAATGCGTGGAATTGAGGATATTCGGGATCTTCGTGTACGTCGGTCACAGGGCTTTCCGAGGTAAGCTGTCTGTAAATCAGACTGAGTGAAAACTTGTCTCTGTTTTCCTGACCGTGGAACATTCCGTCGCAAAACCAAGTATTTTCGGGAAGATAGCAAGTTGAAGCATCTATTTCCATAGAAGGCGATAAATGATTATGGGATAAATCTTTGCACTGAGTATTCACTGTTGAATATCCGTCCGAAAATCTTTCTCCCCATGGTGCGCAAGTTGCGCCGGTAGAAGAGTTGACAGAAATAATACCGTCTGAATTTACCTTCATACCGGTAACCGAATTAGTTCCTGTTCCGGCGATTATGGTAATTCCAACACCGGATTTTTTGACATACTGTAAATTTTCAGCAAAGTTTTTCATATATTTTTCATGAAACTCGGTTGTCTCATTGATAATATCTGCATTTTCAACACGGTCAAGAAGTTTATCGATAAGGCTCTGATAATATTCATATGGAATGAAGTCCCATAAACTCTCCCAATTTTTTATATATTTGATAACAACAGGCATAACGGCATGAACAAATTCATCGATTAATTCGACAGGTTCATTCATTAAGATCCAGTGAATATCTGAATTTATTCCGCTCATCTGCTCTGCAAATTCGGCAATTTTTTCCTCGTCAAATTCCATTTTATCGGCAAATGCGTCATATGCAAGACAGGCGCCGCCGATTGCCGGGACAGTCATAACAACCTGGTTTACGTAATCTTTCACTTCGTCTTTAAATATGCTCAAATATGTGGCGCAGAGCTGACCGCCATAGCTTTGAGCTATAATATTTACTTTTTTTGATCCCGTAGTCTTTAAAACATCTTCAATAAGGTCATGTATTCTTTTTGCATTGCCGATTGCTCCAAGACGAAAATCGCTTGCGTAGACATACATGTTATCTTCGTCATAAGCGCCCGTCATGTACTGAGCTATGCCGTTCATCTTTTCATGATTAGGATTTGATACGCGAGATCCTTCTGCGGTATTATCGTACTCAAGAACTACATTATTTACACTCTTTCCGCTGCCGTCGATCGCGAGGTTATTTAAAACGGTTTCAATAGCCGGAGTACAATAGTCTCTGATATAATCGTATCTCCCCTTGCTTAATTCGGAGAATCCTTTAATAAAATTATTTAAAATGCTTATTGTATGAGATACAGACTTATCTCCGCCGGAAGTGTAAACCTCGAGCCCCCAAATTTTTTCCTTAGAGCCATCGTCTTTTTGTATATATAGATTTGAAGAGCTGTAGCCGGGTAATATAATCAGCGGATAATTTTCTTTATCTTCCGCTGATGCGAACGGTATGCTTACGATAATTAGAACGAGAGATAAAATAAAACAAAGAATTTTTTTTGTTTTTTGCATAAAACTTATGAATCCTTTCTGCAGACAAATTTTTTCTGAGTCAATTAAGAATGTAATAATTTATATTCATATCTTATCGACAAAATTATACACTTTTTTTTATTTGAATTCAATATTATTTATTGAAGATTTGTCGCTAAATTTATTATTTCTTAAAATTATCGATTATTATTTGAAAAATTTATAAAAATTGTATGGTATTCTTGGAACAATAATGTTATAATAAGCAAAAAATATTTTTTTTGAAAGGGACTTGTGTAAGTGATGAGCAAAGACAAAACAAAGACTGGTAAAAAAGGACCTTATATAAAAGGCGGAGTTATTCCCAAAAATGAATTTTTCGCTTATTGTTTTGGCGGATTCGGTCAGGGTATGATTTATGCGGTAATGTCATCGTTTATAAGTGACTATTACACAAACGTTCTTTTCCTGCCTCATATTTTTATCCTTCTTCTTATGCTTCTCGCAAGGGTGTGGGATGCTATCAACGATCCTATGATGGGATCGATAGTAGACCATCATACAACGAAACGAGGCAAAATGAAGCCTTATATTCAGTTTGCGTGTTTTCCTATTGCGATTCTCACATTTTTAATGTACTGGGCACCGGACGGAATGTCAAAACAATCGCTAATGATTTACTGCGCCTTTATATATGTCCTCTGGGGTATGAGCTATACTATCGGAGATGTGCCTTTCTGGGGACTTCCAAATGTTTTAACCGGCAATTCCGAGGAAAGAGGTCAGCAGATTTCATTTGCGAGAACGTTTAACGGAGTCGGTTCCGCAATTCCCACCGTAATGTATCTTTTAATCGGATATATTATGCCAGGTGACGATGTGGCGACAAGCAAAATGAAATACCTTATTATGGCTATTACTGCCTCTGTAATCGGCATTCTCTTTTATTTTACTTCAAGTATGAAAGTAAAAGAAAGAGTCATTCCGCCTGTCGTTGCAAAAAATAGAACAGGTAAATCCGGATTATACAGAATTTTACACTGCAAACCTCTTGTTCTTGTAATCATCATGGGCGTACTTTCATCAGGCAGATATATGATGTCCGCGGCCGCTGTTCACGTTTCAAGATATGCTTTCATGGGCGTAAATCCGAACAATATTTATTTGATTCTTCAAATCTGCTCGGGCGGCGGAATGTTTATTTCAATGTTGTTTATGCCTTTAGTCATGAAAAAGTTTGATTATAAAAAAATTGTCATTCTTACTAACTTAGTCGGTGCCGGAGCAAGCGTAGTTACGACTTTAGTCGGCTGGTATACTCAGAATTTCTATATTTGTGCACCGTTTATATTCCTGCAGTGTGTGCCTCTCGGAGTAATGAACACTATCTCCTACGCTATGATATGCGACTCTCTTGATTATATGGAGCTTGAAACAGGTTATAGAGACAACGGAATGGGAAGCGCATGCCAAGGCTTTATTAATAAGCTCGGAAATGCTATTGCTACTGCTGGAATAAGTCTTGTCTATATCCTACTTAAACTTGACCCGTCTAAAATTGTTGGACAGAGCGCAAAAGTTTCCGAAGCTGCTCTTCTGACTACGACACAGAGATTCGGAATGTTTTCTCTTATCACAATAATTCCCGGAGTAAGCCTGCTTCTCTGTACGATACCTGTTTTCTTCTATAATCTTTCAAAGAAGAATATGACTGAAATTTCAAAAGAACTCAACGAAAGGAGGCAGGTTTTGTCCCAAGTTTCAGAGTCAGAAACAAACAGTAACGAAAATTCAAAATATTAAAAAAATTAAATTAAAAAATTTCTATTAGGAGTAAAATTATGAAAAAATTTAAATCCATAATCGTTCTTTGCTTTACAGTTGGGATAATATTTTCATTTTTACTGATTGCGAACGCCGAAAACAAAGTTGTCTCTTCTGGAAAATTGGGTGATAACATTTCCTATACCTTTTCTTATAACAGCGAAGGCGAAGGAGTACTTACAATCAAAGGAACAGGAGCTTTACCGAAATACACAATTTCTACCCAACAACCGCTTAATAAACAAGAAATCAACAAGTACACTGAAAGGATTGTGGTTGAAGAAGGAATTACCGAAATTCCGGCTTCGACCTTTTCCAGTATCACAAAAAGTTTAAAATCAGTCAGTTTGCCGTCAACTTTGACGATGATTAGTTTAAACGCTTTTAATACATACAAAATCCCTGAAAGCCCCGACGTGTTTAAGCTGGTAGATAATATCTACTATATTGACGATATTGCCATATATTTTAAAGAAAAAACACCTGACACAGGAACAGTCAGAAACGGTACGAGAATAATCGCAGGAGGCGCATTTTCCTCTTGGTCGGGTCTTCGAACATTAAATATACCGGCGTCGGTCAAATATATTGGCAGGAATGCTGTAATTAAGAAAAATATTTCACTTTTATTCAATACTGTGAATTATTATTCATCAGAATATGATTACAACAATATAAAAAACGATTGCAACGATATTATTAATGTAAGGACTGTCAACTATAATGCTTATCCGGAACATACTCACGATTATCATGTAGAATCACAAGTTGCGCCTACTTGTACGGAAGCGGGTTATGAAATAATGAGATGTTCCTCCGAATACGGCGACGGATATAAAGTAGATATTCCTGCCACAGGACATTCATGGGATGAACCGGAGTTCACATGGTCTGACGATTTATCATCTGCTACTGCGACAAGGATTTGTCGAAATGATAATACTCATACAGAAGAAGCAACCGTCACGGTGACTGATTCAGGTGTTACTTTACAACCCGGTTGTGAAACGTTGGGCGAACATACATACACAGCTACTGCTGTTTTCCCTGATGATGAGACTGCATACACTGACACAAAAACAGTTTCAATTCCTGCAACAGGTCATAAGCAGGGAAGCGAAGTGATAGAAAACGAAACAGCCGCGACATGTGAAAAAGACGGCGGATATGATACTGTCGTTTACTGCACTGTATGCGGAAAAGAACTTTCAAGAAATCATACTGTTATAAATGCGATAGGACATA
>OMUY01000040.1 GCA_900314355.1 uncultured Eubacteriales bacterium
TACAAATATATTATTTCTCATTCTGAGGGTACAATAGTATTCAGAATGGGAGTGAGAAATATGGATATACTTGGTAGAGTAAGGCAACTGATGAAAGAACGGAATTGGTCATACTACAAGCTCGCGAAGGAGTGCGGCATCCCGGAGGCGACGGCATATAACATGGAAAACAGGAACACCGTTCCGTCAATGCCGACGCTGGAAGCGATTTGCAAGGGGATGGGGATAACTATGGCTCAATTTTTCGCCGAGGGCGATATGGTCGAAATGACACCGGATCTGAAAGAGTTATTTGATGTATGGGTAAATTTGACGCCCAAGACTAAAAGCGCGGTACTACAAATGCTCAAATCTATGAAAGAGGAATAGGGCGCAAATTTAGCAAACAGAATAATAAATCTCTACGGGAGCTGTCTTTTTCGGCGGCTCCCATCTTTTTATTTATAACAAAAAGCTACATATTTATTCAAGAAAAAAGAAAAATGATTATCTGTTGATTCATCATTAATGAGACATCTAATGGACTGACCATGGATCTTTGCATAGTATTTAAAGATTTATTTCAGATTATTTAAAAAAGGATTGAAAAACAATGTTGTTATATGTTATATTATAAGAGTTAAAATGGAATTTTGTAGTGATGAAATCGAAGAACGAAACATAATGGGGCTTATGTTCTTCTTAGTAAGGTAGGGGATGTGTTCATAATTGCAATGACGGAAATAGACAGAACAGATAAACATCATTTTAAAATTTGTTCAAAATACTTCTATTCAAAACTAACAGAACAAGAAAAGAATCTTTACGAAAAAATCAGTAACGGATGGTTTGATCACAAATCTAAAATCATGGTTGCAGGACATTTTTCCAGCCATAGTTTTGAGAGAGTATTTGAAGCAATTCACGAAGACATTCCAGAATTGTTTTATGTGAATTTCTCTAGAATCGGTATTTCTGGTACTCCAATGGCAATGTGTGTTTCTGCGGAATACTTGTACAGTAAGGCAGAAAGTGAGAGCCTGATAATTCAAATCAAAGATGTGCTAAAGTGTTTTTTATCGTCCTCTGCAAATAACGGAGATAAAATCAAGGCAGCACACGATTATTTGACTAAAAATGTTAAATATGCATTTTCAGTCAAAACAGATTCTGTATATTCAATTGTAGGCGCATTATTGAACAAAGAGGCTGTCTGTGAAGGTTATGCACGAACTTTTAAGCTTTTGTGTGATACATTAGGGGTTCCTTGTATAGTCGTTTCTGGTACGGCTACTAATTTGAATGGTACTCCGGAACGACATGCTTGGAACATCGTAAGGTTTAATGGGGCTAATTATCATGTTGATACGACATGGGATGCGCCGTCTTATCGGGCGGGCTCAACAATGCCTTACTACCTTGTTTCGGATCAGTATATACATCGCGATCATAATTGGGATGAAAATAAATGGCCAAAGTGTTATACCAAAGGGAGTTTTGAATCTAACACTATTACGGTGACTGGTCCAGGAAAACTAATTGAAGTGCTGAAGCAAGCGATTATGCAGAAGAAAACAGAAGTGACTATATCCTTTAATAAAACCTTTTCGTCGGAAAAAGAAATTAATAAGTTGATTTCCGATAGCTTATCAAAAATATCTCCTGTGAATGTTGCTCAGTATTCATGTAGATTTGTCGGTAATTATGAAAATGTTATAGTCGGATTTGTTTATAGGTAAGGTTAGGCGTAATGCGTGAGATTTCTCTATCACAAAAGGATATTCAAGCGTTGTTGGATTGGCTTGAAAAAATACGTCCTATAATTGATTTGGATTTATTTATCAGGATTGACAACCTGATAAAAGGAGTAATAAAGAGAAATGTTATCACAGATGTTGAGATTCAAGAAATTATAGATTTAATCAAGCCCACAAAAAAGAAAAACCACAAGAATGAGACTACAGAAGGTTATAATGTGCACAAGATGGATGACGAAAGCACACCATCCCCCCAGATTATAAATGAAAACATTCTGATGTATCAGTCAGAACTGGTTCGATTCAGGCGTTATCTCCAAAGACTTCTTCTGATAAGAAACAACGGAATGCAATTTCATAAAAATAAGAGGTAAGGAAGGAAAACAATTATGGCAAATCCCGATGCATGCAAAAGCTTTAGAGACAGTCTTAAGGTGCCTCCCAGCAAAATGAACAAGTCGACCAACTCCAACACGAAGTCAAATAGCAATTCGAACAGTAGCGGCGGTCATGGACAGAAAGGCGGGCAAGGACGCACAAGAGGCGGTAATACGCGTTAATAGCTATGGTTTCCAATACAATTCTTTATGGTTCCTTGTTAAATCAAAACAGACCGGTTTCTTCAAAAAACGGGAAGGTTTTGCTGAAAGGAAGATATAATAATCAACCCGCTTCGTTTTCTTTAGACGAGGGCATATTAAGTAAACACACTATGCTTATTGGTGGAACTGGTTGTGGAAAAACGACATTGTTCTATCATTTTATGTCTCAAATCAAAAGAAATTTAACGCCGGATGATGTTCTGATAGTCTTCGACAGCAAGGGCGATTTTTACTCTAAGTTTGGAACCCCGAATGATCTTGTTATTGGCAACTCCCCACAATATTATGCAAAATCTCAAAGGTGGAATGTTTTCAAAGAAATATTAGCAGACGGATGGGAAAAGCATAATTACACGATGAACGCAGAAGAGTTGTGCAGGCCGTTTTTTAGCGAAGCAAAGGAAAAGACAAGTAATGTTTTTTATCCGAATGCAGCTAAAGATTTGTTCGCAGCTATCCTTTCGTTATTCATAGTAAGTGCAGCTGAAGATGATCCACCACGAGGTAAGAGTCCAACCGTTCAATCCTTTTATAATGATGAGCTTATAAACTATATCAATACGCATAATGCAGATGATATGATTTACAACCTTGAACAATTTGACCAGTTTTCAAGTGTAATATCATACATAGAAGGAGGAACAGAACAGGCACAGGGCGTTCTGTCAGAAATGTATGCGGTTGTAAAAGAACTGTTTGTAGGTGTTTTCGCTGAACACGGAATGTTTTCGATAAGAAACTTTGTCCGACAAAAAGGAGGCAGAACACTTTTTATCGAATATGATCTTTCACTGGGTTCAATATTGACACCGATCTACTCTATGCTCTTCGATTTGGCGTTAAAAGAAGCATTAGGAAGGCAAAAGAGTCAAGGGAATGTGTATCTGTTTTGTGACGAGTTTAAGCTTTTACCTAAGCTTCGGCATATAGACGATGGCGTAAACTTCGGGCGAAGCCTTGGAGTTAAAATTTTCGCAGGATTACAAAGCATTGATCAACTATATGAAAACTATGGTCATGAGAAGGGAAGAAATATCGCTGCCGGTTTCTCCTCGATCTATGCGTTTAGAGCAAATGATTCTAATTCAAGAACCTTTGTGAAAGAACTGTTCGGTGAAAATCTTCTGCTTGAACAATACAAAACATTGGACAATCGAATTGTGGAGGAAAAGCGAGGAGGGCATACAGTTGAGGATTGGGATCTGACATCTCTTAAAGTCGGAGAAGCGATTGTTGGATTGCCTTTTGAAAAACCATTTAGATTTTACTTTGATATGTATAAGTAAATGCTATCTGAGGTGATGTATTATTGATTGTCGTTCAAATTATTATTGCCATACTTGGGGCGATAAGGAATATTATCGTTAAGACCGTAAATGCTATAATTTCTATAATTAACAAGCTGATTCGAAAAAGAAATGACAGGATAAAACGAGGAGTAAAGGAATTAAAACATGGGTCTATTGATGATATTATTCCTTTGAATGCTGAAACATGTAACATGGTTGTCTCCGGAGCATATGACAACTCAAGAATTCGGTTGCTGGTGCGTGCTGTTCAAAATGCTCACAATCAAGGATATGCTACTGTTGTGTTACATGAAGGGAACAAGAACATTGGCGTTGAGTTGGCGTCTGCATTAAATGGCTCAGACTTGATTGTGGTTGATGAGAACAATCCTTGCTATGATCCTTTTGCGGCGTTGTCAATCCGTGAAACGTGCAAAGTTATAAGTGATACTGCCACGCAAGATTATGATATTAAAAAGAACAGCAATTATTATGTTGAAGCCTTGTGTCAGTATCTAACTTATAAGAAAGTTATACCATCATTAAGATCTTTCTATACCTGTCCACATTCGATAATGTTCGATAAGATCAATGATTTAGTCGCCACTGGAACTATAAGCGCCGCCGATGGACAAGCACTACAATCAAAATTAATGATGGGACAATCTGAGCAATTCAAGCTTGAGACTCTGTTTAAGGATTGGTACGATCAGACAGAATCTATCCTCAACAAAAGAAAAGGTTCCGTGTCCTATAGTGTGGCTAAAGCAATTCATGAAGGAAAAATCATTGCAGTGGATGTCTCCTCCAATGTTAATGCTTTGCTGATAAATTCAGTGATTGTTGAAATAAGGCAAGCATTAACGAAAGGCAAAAGAATCGTATTTGTTGTTGACAATCTTACGACATCTGGGAATGAGGTGGTTAAGAAAATACTAAGTGAAAAAACAGAAAAATGTAAGACCATTATTTGTGGAAGCGATTTGCTTTCGGTTTGTGATGGCGACGATAAAGTCTTTAATACTATAGTCGGCAATGCAGAGCAGATTGCAGTATTAGGTCATGCATCTGGTGCAACATGTAACAAATGGGCTGAAACGATTGGATATTATGACAAAGATGAGGAATCCCAATCGTATCAAACAGGCAAGATGCAGCATAGTCCATTTGCATTATTTCCGGGGTCAAACACATCAACAACAAAGAATTACAATATTAAACGCGAGTATATTGTGAAACCGGAAATTATCAATCGTATGCGTCAGGATGAAGTATTTTTTTACGACCACAGTGCGAACAAACTAACACATACTTTCTTATGAGAGTATAGTTAAATAGAAAGGAATTGTTGCCTATGTCAATTTTTGAACCCGGAGATGTTATAAAAACCAATTTTGGTGCACCTATCAAGATCGTAAAATATCTTGCAGAAGGTGGACAAGGTGAGGTTTACATCGTTGAGTACGCTGGCAAAAAAAAGGCATTAAAATGGTATATTGATGCCGGCAGAACTCCAAAAGAGTTTTATAAGAACCTGAAAAGAAACGTGGATGCAGGTTCACCAAATAGGAATTTCTTATGGCCGGAGGCAATCACAGAAGAACCTAAAGATTATAGACTCAGTGGTAAAAACTCATTTGGATATGTGATGGATCTTCGACCTGATGGCTATTATGAGATGTCTAATATTCTCACTGGCAAAAAAGATGGCAAAAAAATACCCAAGATGAGTTTTGTCAAAGTAGTTGATGCAAGTTTGAATATAATAACAGCGTTCAGAATCCTACATAATCTCGGATATAGCTACCAAGATATGAACGATGGCAACTTTTTCATTAACCCACTGACTGGCGATGTTTTAGTGTGTGATAATGACAATGTTGCTCCAAACAAGGTTAATACTGGTATTCTTGGAAAACCTCGTTATATGGCTCCAGAATTGGCTTTAGATAACGGTACACTTCCAGATGCCCAAACAGATAGGTATTCCTTGGCGTGTGTACTTTTCTTATTGCTTTGCAGACAGCATCCGCTTGAAGGAGAAAAATGGTGCGTACCTTGTTTGACCGATGAAAACGCACAAGTACTCTATGGATCTCATCCTGTGTTTATTTGTGATCCAAATGATAAAAGTAATGGTCCTGTGCGAGGTGTACATGACGGCTTTATGGGGATTTGGAAATGCCTGCCAGACTATATGCGCGAAGCGTTTTGTAGGGCATTTGGAAATGAGGCGCTCCATAATCCGCAGAGAAGGTTGAGAGAACTTGATTGGCTCAAACTGTATGTAAGATTTAGAAGCGAGATATCTCAATGTTCTTGTGGTAATGAAGTCTTCATCAAAGACGCCAAAACAACATCTTGTGATCGTTGTAATAAACCAATTCAAGTTTCCCATTCATTTGAGTTCGTGAGATCTAAGTATTCAATGGCAGCGAGGCATGGGGCAAGGATATATAAGTGCCAAATTGCAACGTGTAGTGCTGAGGATGCGATGGAGCCTATTGCAGTTGTTGTGGCTAATCGATCCACCGGAGAACTTGGTGTTATGAATAAGACAAACCTTACACTCGAAGCAATTACAACACAGGGTAACAGCCGTCAGGTGAAATCTGGCGAAGTTATGCCGTTCAAACCAGGGATTACTCTTAAAGCGTTTGACGGACAAGTATTATTTAAATAAGGAGGGCAATAAAAATGCCAGGCAATGATTTTGAACTTGTGAAAAAACTTCTTCCAATTATTTTTGTCATCGACACCTCGGGCAGTATGTCTGGTACATACATCGCCAGTGTGAACGAAGCAATGGAAGACACTCTTGACACATTAAAAGCTGTCGCAGAGGAGAATGCGGATGCAGAAGTGTTAATCGGAGCACTTTCTTTTTCGACTGGTTGCAAATGGTTAACGAATGGACTTCTTACTAGTGATGACTTTTATTGGAATCCGGTTGATGCGACGGGACTTACTGACCTTGGTGCGGCTCTTGACGAATTGAACAAAAAGATGTCACGCAGTGCTTTTTTTGCTAACAAAGTCGGCTATAATAGACCCGTTCTAATCTTTATGACGGATGGATTCCCTAATGATGATTGGGAAAAAGCTTTAGATCGAATCAAACAAAACAAATGGTTTGTTAATTCCATCAAGGTTGGGATTGCTATTGGTGCTGATGCAGATCAGGATGTACTTATTAAAGTTATTGGTGACCGTGAGGGCCTTATCGAAGTGAATAATCAGGTTCAACTCAAGAACATGATCAAAAAAATCTCTTTGAGCGCGTCGAAGATCGGATCGGTTAGCCGCCCACCCGAAGCTGGTAGTGCAGCAAAAGATATCGTTAAGGATGCCACATCTGACGAGGATGATGTAATTACAAACTTCGATGATGACAACGATCAGTTTGGTAATCCTGTAACTCCAACTTCTGACACTGCTGATACGTCCGTGCCGGATCCAGATGGAGGTTGGGATGATGGTGGATGGTAAAAAACTCATAGGAGGCGGTTCTTATGAATGAGTTTTTTTGCTCGTCTATCATTGGTGCCCGACACATAAAACAAGGAACTCCAAGAGAAGATTATGGCATATGCAAAGAAACAGAATCCTGCAAAGTGTTTGTTTTAGGTGATGGTCATGGAGATCCGAATTGCTTTAGAAGTCAGGTCGGTTCTGAAATGATTTGCAAATTGGCAGTAGATGCTCTAGAAAGTTTTGCAGAGACAGCTAATCCAGAAGATTTGTTTAACGAATCGACTTGTAAAGGGCTAATTAAGCATTTGGTTAATTATCTTTTTGGAACGTGGAAAGGTTCTGTTTTAAAACAACTCGAAGAGGTTCCTTTTACTGATTCTGAGCTTGCCTATATGGAGGAGCAAAGAAAGAAAGGCTCTAATACGATTCTTGCATATGATCAGGGTGTTGAACTTGAGCACATTTTCGGGACGACATTTATTGCAGGAGTCCTGACGGACAAGTATCTTTTGCTGTTACATCAGGGAGATGGAAGATGTACGGTAATGCATGCCAATGGTGAGTACACGGAGCCTGTACCTTGGGATGATCGATGCTATGATGTTTTTACAACTTCAGTTTGCGATCAGGATGCGATAGAAAGTTGCAGATACAAGGTGTTTGATTTGTCGAAAGAGAAAATTCTTGCCTGTATCATCAGCTCCGATGGTGTAGAAGATCAATTTGCTGCGGATTCGGATTTGGTTCATTCCTTTTTTGATGACCTATTTCTATATGGAATTGAAAATGGGACAGATGAATTAAAGAAGCATTTGGAAGAAATCCTACCGGAACTAACCAAAAACGGTAACGGGGATGACATTACCATCTGTGGTTATTATAATCCAGAAGAAATTAAGCCATTCCAAGAAAAGTTTTCTTTGCGAAAAGAACGAATCAAGCTTCAAGCTCAACTGAATAGTGTTTTGTTTAAACTTGACTCAATTCAACGAAGTCCCAAAATGGATATTCTAAAGAAGAAGTGGGAAGAAGCAAAAGAGCGTTTTTCTGAATTGCAAAAGGAATTCAATAAGGCTTGTTCTGAACGAGATGATTTGGAAAAAGACTTAACCGAAATGCAGTTTAAGTTGCCGCAGTCTTCCAACGAATCGGATATTTTATCGTCCCTTATACGAGCACTAAACACTATAAAGAATAACTTTATATCAAGTCCAGTTCAAAGATTTGTCGAGGATTTGATTCAGGTCAAGCAGAAGCTGGACACATTAAAGCCACAGCTTGATGCTGCAGAAGCGCAATTGCAAAAATGCAAGAGCGAATATGATGAATATTTGGATAGGTATAATGGACTTGTAGAAAAAAGATTGATTCTTGAAGGTGAATTAGGAAAACTCCAGGCATAAAAAGGAGGGGGCGTTGTTATTGTAGCAACAGCCCCCTTGTTGCTTTTGAGAAAACAATAATACATATTAAGAAAATGACTGGGATTATTCTTTTCATAATTGGGTTGTGAAAATATAGTGAATGCAATGAAATGTAAAGCTTGCAAAGGGTCTTGGATAATAAGCGAGATTGTTGGTGGACCTGCTCAGTTCTGTCCGCTTTGCGGCAATTTACTTGAGGAAAGCAAAAAAACAGTAGACAGTATTCCTGCCTGCTTCAGTTTAATTCTTTCTGAACAGGGCAAGGATAGGCTTAAAGACTCAAAATATGTGTTATCTTTAGTAGCTGACCTTTTGCCGAAGCTTACTTCTGTTGAAAAAAGAATACTTAAAGTTGCGTTAGATTCGGGAGTATATAAAGAGTTCTTATTTGATACGTTCGAGGCTCCTGAACTATTGTTAAAAAAGCAAAAAGCAATTAACCATCTGGTTGATGAGTATGGGCTGTCTGATATGTGGGCCGAAAGTGCATTACAGTGGTTATTAGAGTCCATCTATGGGGACGTATTTGACAGTAAACAAACCACAAGTCCAGGAAAAAAAGACGGGAAAACTCCATCAACGAAAGTCCCTGCTTCTGAAATGACACAAAACAGAGATTTCTCAAAGACAAGTCCAAAGACAACAACGGTTAGAAGTCAGTATTTATCACATAGTGCTGAAAGAAAAAAACAGACAGATGCATCAACGAAAAGAACTACCCCTTATTCAGATACTAATACATATGCAAGAAATATAAGCCAAAGCAAAGAAGGAGAAACCGTCCTATTTGGCAGCTATCTGCAGCATTCAGATCGTTTGGTTTCCCCAATAGAATGGATAGTACTGAAAAAGGAATCTGATAAGGCTCTTTTACTTAGTAAAAATGCACTCGCATGCCGTGAGTATCATTCAGAATCTCAAGCTGTAACATGGGAATCGTGTAGTTTGCGAACATGGTTGAATAATGACTTTTTTAAGGAAGCGTTTAATGGGACCGAACAAAATCAGATTATTAAAACAATAATAACAGCTAACGAGAATCCAAAATATAAAAATGTATATCCAGGTGGGGCTACAAATGATAAAGTGTTTCTCCTAAGTATAAATGAAACGCAACAGTATCTGATAAATGCGGAGCAAAGAAAATGTACGGCAACTAATTATGCAAAATCACATGGATCGACAAAAGGCGACCGGTTTTGGTGGTTGCGTTCCCCCGGTTTTGATTTGCATCATGCAGCAGATGTTTTAACATCCGGATCTGTGTATTATTCCGGAGATAGTATTAATGGCAATTATGGTATTGTGCGACCTGCCATATGGGTCGTCGTCAACCCATGAAAGGAATAATCAATGAGTATATTGGACAATCTGTTTGATACGGGAATTAGTATATTAAAATCAGGAAATGGTGTAACAGACTGGTTGAACAGAGGTATTGTTGAATGTGGAACGGTCGATACAGCTGCGATTTTAGAAAACAGCTTTCATCTGAATACTGTATTTTCAGGATCTAATCAGCAGTATCGGACGTCTGCATTGGTTAGAGCAATACCTTTGTCATTATCTTCTAAATTGCCGGTTATCGCTTTACATACCAGTTTCAGCCCCTTGCCAACCTTAATAAAACAGTTTTCTCAACAATATCAGACGGCTTTTATAAATCCGAATTCAATGAACTATGTCCCTTTTGATGGAATTAACAATGACGATGCCATTGATATTATTATGGACTCTATCCCTGAAAAATACGCAGTAAACCCTAATGCCAGATACTATCTTGAGGCGATCACTCAGATCCTTACTGCAAATAATAAACCGACAACATTCAAAAGTTATTTGACTTGTCCGCATGATACACTATTTGACAGAACCGATGCGCTTGAGACGTCAGGAATTATCACAAGTAATCAAGCCCAGGGTATAAAATCGAAGCTGATGATAGGACAGAGTGAGAATTATAAATTGGATAGCTTCTTAAAGTCTTTAGCAAAGCAAATGGGGAATGCTCTTTATTCAAAAAACTCACGCGGTCCGGGTGTTAGTATCAAACAAATGGTACAAAGGGCTGGTCTTATCGCTTTTGATATAGGAGTAAACTGTCGATCTATATATGTTGATTTTATCGTTGAGCAAATAAAAAATCTTTCGCTGAGGGGCGCAAGATTTATGTTAATTATAGATTCTATGAACATTGCCGAGAATCAAAAACTGAAAGAGCTTGTATCTACGCCATTGTCGGGTTCAACAGTTATGATCTCATGTGATGATTTGATTGCGTCGTGCAGCGGCAACAAGGATTTAGCTGATGCGATATTAGGCGTAGCAGAACAATACTTCATTTTTTCGCATTCTTCAGGAGCAAGCACGGAACAATGGGCGGCGCTCATTGGCAGTTACGAAAAAACAGAAAAAAGCACTTCAACTCAAAAAGGGCGTACCTATGATAAATATAGCTCAGATCCGTTTAGTCACCCGGTAAATAATGACAGCAGAACAGTTACCGTTTCTAAACGAAGAGACTATGTGGTTCCGCCTGAAAAAATAAGCGGTATGCAGGCAAATGAGTTTTACTATAAAGTGAAAAATACAAAAGGGGTAAAACACTGTAGAGTAGGTTGATTGTTATGAAATGTAATAGTTGCAAGCAATCTTGGAATATAAGCGATTTAAATGATCGGGTTGTTCGATACTGTCCTTTTTGTGGCAATGAAATTAAGGAAGACAAAAAAAGCATTGACAGTATTTCAGATTGCCTAAGATATATTATTTCAGAATTTGGAGAGCAAAAATTGAGAGATTCCAAACAGGTGCTTTCGTATGTATCTGATTTCCTGCCATCCTTAGTGGTTGAAAAAAGAGTTTTAAGAATAGTATTGGAATCGGGGATATACAATAGCTTTTTTGGTGTCAAAGACAATCCACGGGATTTGGAAATTGAAACGCAAAAAGCAATTCAATTGTTAATAGATGAATACGCATTATCTGAAATATGGGCAAAAACGGCATTGAAATGGTTGTTTCAATCTATGGGTATTGGTTTCGTAGAGAATGCAGCGATGCAGATCTCAACAAATTCCTCCAAATTGCCAGAAGAGAACGCTTCAGCTGTTAATTATGTTGATAAGAGTATCCCAAATATTGCTACTACATCCGAGAATGATTTTTGGCTTCAGAATAATACAATAGTGCGTTATAACGGAAACAAATCCAAAATAAGAATTCCACAGGTAATCAACAACACATCTATAACGGCTATCGGCGAAATGGCATTTAAGGATTCTCAAATAAGTGACGTAATCCTCCCCGCCGGAGTTAGGCGAATTGAAAGGGGAGCGTTTGCCGGTTGTGAGGCGTTAGAATATGTTTTATTGCCGGATACTTTGGAGATAATCGAAGAAAGGGCTTTTTCCGGATGTACAGGATTAAAAGAAGTTGTTTTGCCTTCTTCTATTTGTGAAATTGGAACCGATGCTTTTATGTGGTGTAGTTCGGAATTACAAATTAAGTGTCGAAGTGACGCCAATAAATACGTGATAGATTATGTGATTAATCATAAATGGTAAGGTTTTTATTATAATTGCTTCTCACATAGGAGTTTATCATTATGAATGTGAAATGTAACAAGTGCGGAAGATCATGGGATGCAATTAACACAAATGAAAAGTGCCCATTTTGTGGATCTGTGCCGGAGAAAAAAGAAGTCGACTTCAGTGATTTCACAGAAGTGCTGAAATATGTTGTGGCGGAATTCGGAGTTGAGATATATAAGACTCCGAACAAGCTTGTTTCGGTTGTAAACGACCTTGCGCCTGCGTTTGACAGAGAGCGTAGACGTTTGAAGATGTGCGGTGAATCAGGCGTTTTGGACGAGTTTATAGCGATTTCGGCGAACGAAACGTCTGCACAAAAAATAGCGGCAGCTAAGGCTGTTTCAAGGTTGACAGATTATTACGAACTTCAAGGCGACAAAGCCGAGGAAGTTGTTTATGCTGTAGCAAAATCCTTGTCGTGGAAGATAGATAAACCGCAAAAGGGAGTTGTTTTAGAAGACTCAGTACCGAGTTCGTCAACAACATACGAGAAAAAGATCGATAAAACAACCGCACTGGCAACTCAAAAAACGGCACAAACGGAGAACTATACGCACGGCGAAAATGCTCAACAACAATTGAAGTCTATAGTCGGAAATACGCAAACTAAATCTGAACAGAAACCAGCAACATATTCTGTAGGTGATATAATTCAGTTCGGCAAATATCCGCAAGGAATAAAAGGCAAAGTGAAACCAATCGAATGGCAGATACTTGATGTTAAGCAAAAAAAAGCATTCCTTATCAGCAAATATGCACTTGATTATCAACCATACGATAATACGAAACGTATAGGCGTTACTTGGGAAACCTGTTCTCTTCGCAAATGGATGAACAGTTCGTTCTTGAACACGGCTTTCGATTCGCATGAACAGAACAGAATTATCAATTCGACAGTGAAAACATTTAAAACTCACGAATACAGCTACGGTCAACCACCTAGATTTATTACTGTTGTGGACAAAATGTTTTTGTTGGATTCATCAGAGATACGAAAGTTATTTTTTGTGTGGGAAGAAAGTCAATGCACACCGACAGCATATGCTATATCTCAAGGAGCACCTACATACAATGGTGATAATTATAGAATAAGAAGCAGAACCTGGTATTGGTTACGGGAGCCCGGCAGAAACACCAACTTGCGCGCTAGAACTGTCAACCCTGATGGTAGAGTCAACGAAGATGGTATTATGGTCGATGGCGGGTGCTCAGTTCGTCCTGCCATGTGGTGTGAGATCAACGGCTTGGTAAATCTCTCAGTAATGCAGAAAAAATGGAAAAGTGACAATTTATGTCAACATTGTGGAGGGAGTTTTAAAGGTTTAATAAGGAAAACTTGTGCAAATTGCGGCGAACCTAAAGATTATTAATATTTTACTCTTGATGAGATAATAGGGAAAGGTATTATGAATATAGAATGCAAAAACTGTGGCAGATCATGGAATGCAATTGTTACAGATGAAAAGTGTCCGTTTTTCGGAGCTTTGCCGGAGAAAAATGACATTGATTTCAGTGACTTTACCGAAGCGCTGAAATATCTGGTATCAAAATTCGGAGTAGAGATATACAGGACACCGAACAAGCTTGTTTCGGTCTTAAGCGATCTTACGCCTGCGTTGGACAGAGAGCGGAGGCGTTTGAAGATGTGCGGTGAAGCAGGCATTTTGACCGAGCTTCTCGTAATATCAAAAAACAACATGTCTGCCTAGAAGATAGCCGTAGCCAAAGCAGTTGCACGATTGACGGACTATTATGAGCTTCAAAGCGACAAGGCAGAAGAAGTTGTATATTCTGTAGCGAAATCCTTATCATGGAAGATAGATGAGCCGCAGGAACAAGCCGATTCGGAAGTTGCAAAGCTGGTTCCGGAAATGAGATCTGAAAAGAAATCCGATGCAACAACGGCTCCTCAGCCACAAGAAACGGAGCCAACAGGCGGTAATTATATTCATCGAAGAGTAAAATATTCCGTGGGCGATATTATCCAATTTGGCAAATATTCTCAAACGGAAAACGGCGAGGTGAAGCCCATAGATTGGCAAGTGCTTGATGTCAGGGGGGGGGGAACTCTAATAATCAGCAAATATACGCTTGATTATCGGCAATACAATTCAACAGATTCAGGCGTTACATGGGAAACTTGTTCTCTGCACCAATGGTTAAATGGGGAATTTTTTTATGCTGCGTTCGGTTCACAAGAAGAACGAAACATTATTATCGATTCTATTCTTAAATATCCGGGGGGACACTCAAAAGATAAGATTTTTCTGCTAAGCATTCCGGGAGTTAACAAATACTTCAAATCAGATGACGCCAGAAAATGCACGCCAACGCCTTGGGGATGTGAGCATTATTATCAGGTGAATCCTATTATTAAAATGCCTAAGAGCAAGTGTAATTGGTGGTTGCGGTCACCCATCGTCGTTTCCAGAACTGCTCCCTGCATTAACGAGGATGGCCGAGACATTGCTGATAAATTCTTTTGTTTCCCTGTCGCTTGGGATTCTGTCGCGGTTCGGCCAGCTTTGTGGATAAATTTGGAATCTCAAATCTTCTGATCTGACATCTTCCACAGCGCTGAAGGCGCAAATCTCAGCAGTCGCGCATCGCAATCATGCGTGTATGCATCACAGGAAGAAATTTACAGAAAAGCGGATTAAAAAAGTTTTATTGGCACATTACATCTCTAGGTGCTTTTGAGATAGAAGCACCGATTCAACAGGAAATTGCCCAAAGGCTAAATCAGAAAAAATTGATTTCTACTAAGGAAAATGCTAAATACCGTATTGCAGCAATATGGGATAAATGATTTGAGAAAAACAAACAATCATTATTATCATTATTATATATGAGTGGTTGTCAAATATGATATCCGGATGTGAAAATTAAAGTATGGGAGCGGAATTAATGGAATCGCAAAGCTGTAAGAGATGTAGCGCAACATGGAATGCACAGAATAAGGTCGAAGTCTGTCCATTTTGTGGGAACAAACTGAATGAGCAGACTTTTGAAATCACATCCATTGTAGACGGCATAAAATGGGCTATTTCTGAGCATGGAATAAGCATTCTTTCTGAAAGTAAAAAACTGATTTCGATTTTAACAGATATTGTTCCCGTTCAAAATCAAGATGATTTGCGACTTTTGAAGAAAGCGATTGCAAATTCGGCGGTTGTTGCAAACATCAAGAAAATGCCTGGATGCGATAAGCAGGAAAAGATATTATTGCGCGACAAATCAATCGGAATCCTTGTGCGTGAAGAATATTTGGCGGAAAGATTTGCTTTACATATAATGGGTGTCCTCCTTGAAGCAATAGAGATAACAATACCCAAAGATAGTGATTGCTTAAATGAAACAGTTGATGACTTTGGATCATCTGATGCTAAGTCGATTGAACAGGAACAATTTGAGCAATCTTCATCAAAATATAGCAACTTGAGAATTGTTCCATTCGGGAGATATCCTCAAAATTCTGACGAAAAATATGGTGAAAACGAAATAGAATGGATCATACTGAAGGAGCGCAATGATGATGCTCTATTATTAAGCCGATATGCTTTAGATGCACAAGCATTTCATGATAATATTTCATCGACCACATCTAATTGGCCAAAGAGCACTATCAGACACTGGCTTAACAATGATTTCTTTATCACGGCGTTTTCAGAAGAAGACAGAATGAAAGTGTTATCCACGAGAATTGATGTAGGAGAGAATAAATACGTAGAGGATAAAGTCTTTTTGCTGAGTGACTCAGAAGCAAGGAATTGTTTTAATGATAATCTTGCACGAAAATGTGAGCCGTCCTGTTATGCGATATCTCGAGGGGCATCATTAGACGATGGAAATTGTTGGTGGTGGTTACGGACGAAAGCATCGGGGAAGAATTATGTGATGATTGTTTCTTATGATGGTATCGTTGATCAAAGAGGGGAGTATGTTCACAGATCGATGGGGGCAATTCGTCCCGCAATATGGATTAGGAAAACAGCATTTGCTGCACACGAGAATAATACATTAAATGATAAAAGTCCTAAGCATAAGATGGGGATCGATTCAAGAGGCAAGTATATATACTATGGAGATGTTGACAACAAAGGAACGCCCTGCGGCTATGGTGAAATAGCATAAGTATGCAGACGGCACAACAGACTGTATATTTGACAAAGTTTTAAAAAAGTTTTATGGCGGGAAAGAAGATAAAAGGACATTAATGTTGCTTGACATGAAGCAGATTTGAGGCGGGGATACAAAATGAACAGACCCATAGATTACTATATAAAGCACCTTCCTTTTAAGGTGCGACAGGAGATTTTTAGATTGATGGAAGAAATCAATCCTGTGAGGGTTAAAGATCTAATTGAAAAACCTATTGAGTACCCGGGATTAAAGATGAGGGGCTATAGCGATGCCGCAATTGAAGAATATATAGAAGATGCGCAACAAGACTTTATGAATGTTAATATTTGTATGAACAAGAATAATAGACCCTCATTGTTTTCTGATCCTTGTGATACTTATCGTTCATCAATTGAGTACAATGACCTAATGAAGAAAAAAACACCTGATGAATTGGTGAAACAATTCGGTTGCACGTGGGATGATTATGTGCCGATTATTTTACATCCACTAGAAGAGTTTGAGTCGCAGAAAAGTTTATAAGGATTACAGAGTGTTGATACAGTAACCGGAGAAAATTATGAAATTAGATAATACATATAAAACAGAATTAAGAATTCGCAAAATGATGGCATCCAATAGTTCTATAAGTGTTGATGAAATGACAATGGTGCTATGGGCAATAGATAAATTAAAAATATTCAAAAAAATTGGAACTTCAGCTTTGCATAGCAGGTCAAGATTAGTGTTCCTGCGGAATTCTGAATATCGAAAGAGAATGGAATGGATCAACCATTTCTTGCAATCAAAAGGATTTGCAGAGCCGATATTTACAAATGTAGACGATTTTGATACAGCATGTGAAGACTACGATTATTATTGTGTGCCGAAAACAGAGCTTCAATATGCAGTAGACGAAGAACGCAGAAATCAAAGAAAGGTGAACGCCGATTCCGCAAAATCAACATTTCAGAGAGACTCCATTATGTTCGGAGCGATTTTGCGGAGATACATTGGGCAGTACATACGAGTGGCATAACGTCAAATACTGTCCCGGGGCGGAGGAATTATTAAACAGACCGTCGAGATTTACAGACGACACTGTTATGACCTGTGCCGTTGCGGACGGGCTGAAAAAGGCTCTTACCGAAATCGGCGAAACAACGGTGAGCGATGACAGCTTCGATGAGATGATAAAGAGCGAAATAACCAAGTCATTAGTTGCCTACGGCCGCAAATATCCCAACGCGGGTTATGGCGGTTCTTTCCGCAGATGGCTGTTATCGGAAGTTCATGAGCCGTATAACAGCTGGGGGAACGGCGCAGCTATGAGGGTGTCATATGCCGGATGGGTCGCAAGAACTTTAGATGAAGCGGAGCGAGTTGAAATACAGGCGAAAAAAGAACGGGTAGCCGAAGAGAAAA
>OMUY01000011.1 GCA_900314355.1 uncultured Eubacteriales bacterium
CGGCGATGGCGTCATAGTCCTGTTTGTTATTTGCCTTCTTGATGAGCTCTTTTTGTAGTTCCTCCAGTCTTGCCTGAATGCCGTCCGGCGAGAGGGTGTCAGCGTTGACCACGGCCTTGGCGATGTTCTGCTGTAAGGTTTTCAGGAAAAAGTCCCGCTCGGTGAGAATCTGATGGAAGGCCTTGACCGTGACTTCCTGCAGCAGGAGCTCGTTTACCGTCCGGTTGGTACAGTTCTTTTCAGCGGAGATGGGCTCCAAGCGACTGATGCAGCGCCAGACGATGGACTTGCAGCCGTGGTTGTTCCAGTGAACGCGCCGGTAAAGCTCGCCGCAGTCTCCGCAGAAAACCATCTGTGCAAAACAGTGATTGCAGGAGAAGCTGCGTTTCTTGCCTGTCGGGCTGACGTGGACTACCCGGCGACGGACTTTTCGTCACCACTGCTAAATTTTCTCAAAAGGCACAGGACTGCGCACACAATCACCACATCATTTTGATAGATGGAGAAAAGCTTGCGAATCTTATGATAGAATATGATTTCTGCGTTTCCACCAGAAAAACATTTGCAATCAAAGCAATAGATTTTGATGAGCTTTCCGAATATCAGGATTGATAATTTATTGGATGAACATGTAGCAAAAAAAAATGTATTTTAAATTTATAGAAATGTAAGATAATATCAGCGATAAAAGGTTATCCGCTTGCCACTGTGTATTTTGAATTGTTGATATGGTCGAGCCTATGGCATACAACCAAATTATCGTCTAATTCAACTCTTAAAGCGATTGACAAAAATGCTATGATATATAAAGTAAAATAAGAATTTTAGCCATATATCCGCAAATAGGGGAGTTGAAAATCCACTATCTCTTCCATATTTTTCTATTATGATATTTTTTGAACACAGTATAAGCTGATTGTTGTACTTAAATCTATGGAGGAAATATCGAGAACGTGAATGAAATTAATTTCAAGGCCGCTATTGAACCTGTTCCGGATAAGGGAGGCGCTTTTGTCAGAGTGCCGGTTGATATCAGAAAAGAGTACGGCAAAGGCCGTTTGAAGGTGCACGCGGAGTTTGACGGCATTCCTTATGATGGAAGTATTGTCAATATGGGCGTGAAGAATTCCGACGAATCCATATGCTATATAATCGGAATACGGAAAGATATCAGAGAACGGCTAAAGAAAAACGTCGGAAATTCGCTTCGGTCAAGCGAGCTGTTTATAATTGAAATAAGACTTTTATCTGTTCGTTTGCGCTGAGATTTTTCCAATGCGTAAGGTCAATTAATTATCGGACTGAAATTATTTCTCAGAATATACAAAAATTTTATTTTAAATTTATGAACTATGCCTATTGAAAAAAAACAACTATGCTATTAGTTATATAGAATAAAGGAAACCGAACAAATAATAAATCGAAGAAAAAATATAAATTAAATTATAAATTTTAATAATAGTAAAGTTGAGATTAATGTATTTATTTTTGTGCATTAATATATTAGAAGAAGATGACAGATGAAAATTGAATGGAGATTAATCGTATTTTATAAACATGCAATATTTTGACGGAAAATTATTCTCAAGTTGCGTTTTCGTGATTTGTAGTATATTTTCTGTAGAATAAAAAAACAGCCGCAGTTTTTGCGGCAGAATGGAGATTAAAATGAACAACAGATTATTTAAAAACACGATAGCCGTAATTGTAACTGTCATCATGGTTTTTTCTTTCTCAGTGCTTTCTTTTGCAAAAGAAAAAGTAGATCTGACGAAGTATTTCACTCCCCAAAAGCTTGAGGAACTCGAAAAAGTGTATACGGTTGAAGAGCTTGAAAAAATGCTTGAAGTAGAGCTTGAAAATGATAAAAAGATACATGAAAATGCAAAATCAAGAATTCTGATACATCTTGAAAACATCGATTCAAAGACTTTAAAATCAAACGATGAACTTAAAAAATATCTTTCGCAAAATAACCCTGATCTCTTAGGATATATTAAAGATATAGAAATATTTTCTACAGATCCGGAAGACGGAGATAGTGTTCCCGAAGTATATAAAGAAGCTTTCATCGGTATAAGATTAAATGAAGAAGGGCAGAAAAAAATTGACGACGTCGTTGAAAAACTAAGAGAAGTCAAAGGCGTAGTGATGGCTGATAGGGATGGTTTAGTTGAACTTTACGACCATAAGGGTGACGCGGACGGAGACGGAAAAGTAACCTCTAAGGATGCCAGATTGGTTTTAAGATATTCTGCTAATCTTGAAAAATTCGATGAAAGACAGATTTCCGTAAGCGATGTAAACTTTGATAAAAAAGTTAACGCAATAGACGCGAGGATAATTCTCAGAGTTTCTGCAAGACTTGAAACACTGCCGAATTGAAAATAATCACATAATCCCGAATAACAAAAAAACAGCCGAACTGCTCGGCTGTTTTTTTAAGCGGATAGTAATAATTGTTTTTTCCCAAAAGATAAGTTATTTATGCCGTTGAATTGGTAAAATTGCAGTATTTAAATTTCACATTTAATTGCTTAAGTCAAGTATGTTTTAATAAATATGGCATATTTAACAAAAAAAAAGAGATTATACTAATAATTATATTAAAATAACTATAGACAAAAGGTGAAAATATGTGTAATATATTAATAGAGAATGTTTCTTCTGTTATTGGAGGTGAACAGCGAAATAATTTAAAAATAAAAAATCAAATTAAAAATATTGACAGGAATTATTAAGTGATTTAAAGGAGGTAATTTAAATGAAACGATTTATAGCGACAGCATTAGCTTTTGTTTTGGCAATGTCGATCGCTTTATGTGCTTTTGCGGAGTCCAATAAAAATACGGTTCCGACTCAGCCTAAAGCTGGTTATGTGGAAAAAATAAACGGATATACGCTCGATTCGTCAAAGTACGTACCTATTGATGCGAAGGACACGAAAATTAAAAGCAATCTTCCTCAGATAATGGAGCAAATGGATGATAACGACGTCGTCAGCGTTCAATTCTGGCTAAATTACGCCACGCCGGACGGAATGTTAACCGGAAGTTCAAAAGAGGATATCGAAAGAAAACGCGAATTTTTTACATCAAATAACAAAGCGTGCTTAGAGAAAATCAAATACGAAGAGATTCAATATATTCCTGAATTTGCTCCGGTTCTTTTCCTTAAATGCACTAAACAGCAGATAGAAGATAATGTAAAACTTGATTTTATTACCGATGCTTATGAAGGACAGGATTTTGAAGTCGCGGTTCCTGTAGAGGAAAAATTGCAAAAGTATTATCAATCGACTCTTTCTGTAAACGGAACAGAGATGTCGTTTACATCAAACGAATATTACAAAGTCTATGCCGATTATTACGCGAAATACTTCTATGATTTGAGCAAGGACGCAAAGGAAGTTATTTCGGATGAACTTTACAAAGAACTCAAGTCGTACTCCGGTGTATGCTCGTTTACGGTTGTTTTTAAGGACCAAGTTGAAAATGCCGAGGCGACGGCGAAGGCTTTAAAACTGTCGTCGGATTCGGTCACTGCTTTCAGTAAAAAATATTCAACGGCTATGGTGACCGTAAATCCTTCTGAGGTTGATTCAATAGTCAATAACGAGAATGTAAAAGCTGTTTACGAGGCGTTCCCTTATGCCACAAGACCGTCAAAAGTAACTCCCGTTGAGATGAACGAGACATACAAACCCACCGCGTTGGATGCGAGAAAAGTTCTGAGATATTCGGCAAATCTCATCAGCGCTCCGGAAGATATGGCTGAGGGAAAAGAGTTCTTCTTTAAAAATGACGTTGATTTTGACGGTAAACTCACAGCTAAGGACGCGAGATTTGTCTTGAGAATGTCTGCGAAACTCGAAAAGAACAATACATTCTCAAAAGCTGACAACGGCTCCGGAATTTTCTGGAAAGAAAGCTATTTTTCCGCCGGATAAACTGACTAAGACGCGGAATTTGTAAAACAGGCTGTTGAAGCGATTCGTCAATCCGATCTTCTCTCTTCCGTAAAATCGGCGTAGGAGAAAAGCAAAACTCTGTGTTAACAAGATAAATGTCGGCGGACGCGCCTGTTTATATCGAAAAATATGTACTTTAATTCATAATAAAGATTTCGACCGGGAGAAATCTCGGTCGTTATTTAATGTTTGGATAATTTGTGATAAAACATTCTGATAAATTGTGTTATTTTGACACGTTATTTGGTTAAACTTTTTAATTAATTGTAATATTGCATAAAGAATTATATTCATTTTTGTAATTACTTACAATTGACATTATCGAAAAATAAATGTATACTAATAATCGGAAGAAGAAAATATGATATAATTAACTTGATTTTATCAACAATATTTAATAATGTATTCAAAAACTTATTTACTTATTGAAACGAGTTTTCTGCCATGTTTATTAAATCAAAAATGACAAGGAAAATAACGGCGATTTTTACTACATTGTTTATTCTTTTAGGTCTTATGAGCATGACGCTTTCATCATCTGCGGCGGAAGATGAAAGTTTGACATCCGTGCAGCCGGATAAAGAAGTAATATCGGTAAAACCGGATGAAGAAGAAAAACCGATTAAGGAAATGGAAGTAGCTTCATCAAAAGTGAAAGAAGCTGTAAGTAAAGGCGAAATTAAGCCTATTTACGACTTTGTAAATGTTGCAATGAAGAACAAATATTCGTTCCCGGAAAAAATGTATACGGCAGAGGATTTTGACACAAAATACGCAAAATCGATTGAGGTGCTTTCAGAATATAAAGAAGGGACTTCAAAAGACAAAGATAATTTTCACTTAATGCTTTCAATTTATTTGACTGACTACGGAAAAGAGCATTTTGACGAATATCTAAAAATACTTAACGCGCGTGACGATGTGTACGTCGCTGAACAAGACTTCACTTCAT
The DNA here is from genome assembly GCA_900314355.1 of uncultured Eubacteriales bacterium. Classification (GTDB taxonomy): domain Bacteria; phylum Bacillota; class Clostridia; order Oscillospirales; family Acutalibacteraceae; genus UBA1081. The sequence goes on from OMUY01000011.1 coordinate 4,923, forward strand.
ACAACGTGACTGATGAAAAGGCACAAGAAACTCAGCCTGCAAAAACAAACAGCAAAAACACAACATCTGTTCCGCAGACGGGAGATAGTTCATCATCGGTATTTTTGTTAATAGTTTCGGTATTGTCATCTGCCGCATTTATCGGAACAGTCATTATTCCGATGAAACGTAAAAAGGAGGATTGATTTACGTTTAATTAAACAAAAAGAAGATAAATCATTTACAGACAACAATGACAGAATAGATCTCAATTTGTTTTTACGTATACGAAGGTAATAATAATGAAAACAAAAAGAAAAACAACTGTAATAATTTCAGTGGTAATCGCGGCGGTATTAGTTGTCTCGCTTTCTTTTCTTTTCGTCGGTTCATCTTTTGCTTATGATAAAATTGCCGATGATATCAATGAAAATCATGACAGTATGTCGGATGAGGAATTTATAGAATATTCTACGAAACTTTCCGCAGTCGTAGAAAAAATCTCTCCTGACAAACTCACGTCGGATATTATGGACAAACAAAATTCAGAACCATTCAGAACCGCATTGCTGGACGTGTGCGAAGGAAAAAAAGTAGAACTCGACAAAGACGATATCAAAAAACTTGTTGAAGATAAATCCGAAGACAAAAAAGTCAGATCTTACGCATTGTCATATCTCTATACTATGGATATCGGCGCTGATTATTTGGAAAAAATAGCTGAGAGCGAAAACAGTTCGATTTCTGCGGCTGCTTTATCGGATTTATTCATTGTCGATTCTAAAAGAGCCTGCGCTATAGCTGACAATGTTTTATCAAATTTCAGCGGAAATGTCGCAGAATTGGAAGACCAGGCTGTTTTGGTAAAATCTTTGCAATATCGTGAGAACGCATCCGAAAAAGATGTAAACGCCCTCATAGATAAAGTAAAAGAAATGATTTCCGGACTTGATTTAACTACCGAAGATGGAAAATATAAAGCAGACGAATTGCTTTGTTCTTTAGCTGAAATCGGGAATAAAAACGCGATTTCTTTCGTAATTAATAACGATTTGGCAACTGAAGAAACAAAATTGGTGGCGGTTTGCAATAATATTGATTACTTCAAAAAATTGCTTTCATCAAATGTTACAAACGAAGATGCTGAACTTGTTTATCAGGCGGTTAAAGTAACAGCTCAATCCGATCTTCTCTCTTCCGTAAAATCGGCGTCGCAGAACAGCGAAAATTCTGCGGAAACAAGAAAAACTTTGTCGGAAGCGGCGTCTTATCTCGAAGAAAATAAAGATAAATAAATTCAAAAAATCAATGGCGGCCGGGAGAAATCTCGGCCGTTTCCGCGGACATTTAATTTACATAATAAATTAAAGATATTTTTATTCCGTAATAAAAAAATAAAGGCGGTTCAATGACATTTCAGCCATCGAACCGCCTTGTTTTTATGTGCGCTTACATAAGCTTTTTGTACATTTCAATTACCTGTTCTTCCGTTGCCTCTCTCGGGTTTCCCGGATAGCAGGCGTCCGCGAGAGCGTCTTTAGCAAGCTGAGGAAGATCCTCTTCACGTATTCTGTCGGCTTTTTTTGGAATTCCGACATCGTCGGAAAGCTTCTGAACAGCCGCGATTGCCGCGTCTCTGTACTCTTCCTGAGTCATCTTATCCGTGCCTTCAACGCCCATAGCTTTGGCGATTGAAAGATACTTGTCGCCTGTATAATCTCTGTTAAATTCCATGCTGATAGGAAGAAGCATTGCGCACGCCATTCCGTGAGGGTAGTCATAGTGAGCGCTCAGACAGTGAGCCATAGAGTGGTCAATGCCGAGACCTACGTTTGAAAATCCCATTCCTGCTATGTACTGCGCCATAGCCATTCCTTCACGTCCTTTAGGCTCGTTGTTTACTGCCGAGCGAAGGTTTTCGCTAATAAGGCGTATAGCTTCGATGTGGAACATATCCGTGATTTCAAACGCCGCTTTTGTCGTATAACCTTCGATAGCGTGAGTTAAAGCGTCCATTCCGGTGCAGGCTGTGAGACCTTTGGGCATTGAAGACATCATGTCCGGATCCACAACCGCTATTGCGGGAATGTCGTTCGTGTCAACGCAAACAAACTTGCGCTCTTTCTCTGTGTCGGTGATTACGTAGTTTATGGTGACTTCGGCCGCCGTGCCTGCAGTTGTAGGAACGGCTATTGTAGGAACTGCGTGATTTTTTGTGGGGGCTACGCCCTCGAGAGATCTAACATCGGCAAATTCGGGATTTGTTATAATTACGCCGATTGCTTTTGCTGTATCCATAGACGAACCGCCGCCAATCGCGACTATGGCGTCGGCGCCTGCCTCCTTGAAAGCTTTTACTCCGTCCTGTACGTTTTCTATTGTCGGGTTGGGCTTAATGCCGGAATAAACTGTGTAATCTATGCCCGCTTCGTCAAGAAGGTCTGTAACTTTTTTTGTTACGCCGAATTTGACCAAATCCGGATCCGATGTGACGAATATTTTCTTGTATCCGCCGCGTTTGATTTCCGGAACTATCTCCTTTATAGCGCCGGAACCGTGATAAGAAATGTTGTTTAAAACTATTCTGTTTGCCATTTTGTTTCACTCCTGTAAATTTTATATTTGTCGCAGAAATTTTTTTTAATTTATTTAAAAAAATTTAATTGCCGGGAAAAATTAAGCCGGATACCGGCGATAAAAAGCCGCCTCAATATCGTATAATATTGCGAAAACATAAATTAGCCATAAAAAATTATTAAATTTTTTTAGTTATCCGGTATCGCATTATAGAAAAAGACCCGATTTTTTATCTGCTTTCATAACTTATCAATTAAATGATAAAATAAAATTGAAAAAAATATTTTTTATTCTAAATTTGATGATAAAGAAATTTTAAAAAATTCCGAAAAATTTTTATACAATAAAAACTAAATTAATATCGACAAGCTTATTTTAATGTGATAAAATATAACTACATTTATTTTATTGGGAGGATTGAAATGAAACCTCAGGATATCGGTCCTAATTATATGCCGAAATTGAGAGAATGCACAAACTTTGCCGTAAGAACGGTCAAGGACGTCTGCAGGAATATAGGCCCCAGACCGTCAGGTTCTCTTGAAGAGGAAAAAGCCCAGCAATTTATGGCGGACAGAGTGGGAAAAGCAGCCGACTCAGTGGAAAAAGACGAATTTACCGTACACAACAGGGGATTTTTCGCTTGGCAGAGAATTGACGCGGTTCTTCTTATTTTGGCTACGGCGGCTCTGATTTTCAAAATGAATATTGTATCGGTTATTATAGACGTTGTCGCCGCTTTCCTTATTTTAATGGAATTTCTTTTTTATGTTCCGTTCCTCGACTGGATGTTTCCTAAACAGACCTCGCACAACTTCATTTTGACAAGAAAACCTGAAGGAGAGGTAAAGAGAAGATTTATAGTAGGCGGTCACGCCGATTCTTCCTTCGAGTGGAGATTTACTCATCTCGGCGGCGGAAAAATGATGATTTCCGTCTTTGTCTACGCTGCGTGCGGACTCGGATACAACTTCCTTGTCTCTCTGATTGAGATGATAGTTGAAAAAAGCGTTTTGTACGCGCCGTCTTTTGAGCCGCTAAGATGGTGGTCTTGGATTGGACTTGTCTTTATTCCGGCTTTTATCATGCTTTATATTTTTATCAATTATAAAGTATGCGTTGAGGGCGCGAACGACAATCTCACCGGCTGCATGACGGGCGCCGCGCTGATGAAATTCCTCGACGACAACAATATCAGATTTAAAAATACCGAGATAAAGTGCGTTTTTACAGGCTCTGAAGAGGCAGGTATCAGAGGCTCCGCGTTCTTAGGCAAAAAACATAAAGATGAACTTCTTGACGACAATGTCGAAACTGTTTTCTTCGCTCTTGACACATTCAGAGACCTTGAGGATATGGCCGTATATTCAAAAGATCTTACGGGACTTGTTCATCAGGATAAAAGAGTCTGCAATCTCGCTAAAAAAGCCGGAGAAAAAGCAGGTCTTGAACTTCCGTTTTCTTCAATTTACGCCGGCGCGTCTGACGCGGCGTCAATGAAACGCGCCGGAGTTAAGTCAGTATGCCTTTCTTCAATGAACCCCGGACCGCCTAAATATTATCACACGAGGGACGACAGATGCGACAACATGAGACCTGAAGCGGTCGAAAAAGCTCTTGAGACAGTTGTTGAAGCCGCATTTATATTTGATGAACAGGGTTTGAAGGAAAATTACGACTGAAATAATTGATTTCCGAAATGTTTCATTCAATTTACGGTTGTATTTTCTATAAATGTGTGATATAATCAATAAAAATATTTGTTTATATCACACAAAACGAATTATTGATTTTCCTAAATTTTAAGGAGCTTTTTTTCATGAAGAAACCTCTCGTAAAAATTCTATTATTTGTTCTTTCGTCCGCGGTATTGACTATGTCGCTTTCGTCTTGTATTTTCGACGTGGTGAACGAGGAGACAAAAGTCGATTACGCAAAAATGCCTGAAACAGACGTTATGCCCGTCACCGAAGCTGACGTATTAAATTACTTCAACACGGTTCTGAATTACCTTCAGGACAGCTCGAATTTTACCGAGAAAAACAAGCCCGGCATTAAAGTCAGCACAGAATTTTCTACCGACAACAGGGAGGTTCTGAATTTATCCGGAGAAGAAGACGACAAGCTCAAGCCTATTGATGAAAGCGCGAAACAGATTTCAAACAGAATAGTATCGGGTCTTGAGGACAGCGGCAAATATAACTTTTCTCCTCTCGTATTCGGCGATATGAGTATATCCGCGTCCACCTTAATTTATCCTTACGATTCCGACAAAATCAATATCACCACGGCAGATGTTCTTTCCGCCGAGTCGGATATTGACGGTTCAAATCTCAATTTGACTATTACTTTAAACGGAACGCCTGAAGTTATCGAAAAAGTTTACGGCGTACCCGATAAACAGAAAGTTATTTCCGATTTCAATTCGCAGATGTCTTCTTACGCGAGGCTCGATGATTATACCGAGACATACGTAAATTTTGAGGGCGGAACTGATGAAGAGGACCATGAGAAAATTCTCGATCCCGTCTACAGCGTTATCAAAATGTCTGTAGCGCTTGAGAAAAACGACAAAGGAACGTATTTTGCGACAGGCAGAATAAACGACCTTGAATATACTGTTGTTTCGGACATCTCCGCGAAAATGACAGGTTTGGGATCGCTTTCCGATTACGGTTCGTTTATTGTAAATTTCAGAAAAACGGAGAATAAAAAATACGAGTTTGACTGGATAGGCAACGCGAGCTTTGAACCTCAGACAGAGGAAACTGACGCAAAGGATTAAATAATTTCCCGAAAAATAATAATCCCGCCTTTTTCCGCGGGATTTATTCTTTGAATAATTATTGCTGCTTTTGTTTTTTCAGTTTGTTCTGAATTTCCTGTTTGATAAATTTTTCCGATTCTTTTATTATTGTCTTCGTAAAAGTTTTATCTTTTGGAATATCCTGCGGCTTTGTATTATAATCGCAGCTTAGCAGATCGCCTTGAATATCCGACGCGAGCTTGTCGGCGTAATTTATGTCAAGTGAAAATCTGCTTTTGTCGGTGAGCCCCTGAGATACCGAGTAAATCCGCAGACGGTATGACGTAAGCATCAGAAATTTTCTGATTTTATCCTGAGACTCGGAGCTTATGTTCGTCAATTCGTTGACTGTATGAACGAGACACCTGAAAACCGTAGATGAGTTTAAAGACTTGTCTGTTTCAATGTCATTTTCGTTATAAATATCGTAATATCCGTTTCTGTTGTCAGTCCTGCCGAGAAGATAATCCGTGGTCACATCGTAATAATCCGCCGCTTTTGTCAGAAAATCAAGTCCGCATTCTCTTATCCCTTTTTCGTAATGCGATAAAAGCGCCTGAGAAACGCCGAGATTTCCCGCCGCTTCTTTCTGGCTGATATTTTTTTCTTTTCTGAGGCCTGAAAGCCTTATGGAAAATTCGCTGTTCATATCTCAACTCCAAAATAATACATATTGTATAAATTTATATTTAATATTATAATAATTTAAACTTTTTGTAAAGGATAAAAAATGAAAACTTATAAAATATATCTTATCCGCCACGGGCAGATTCAAGGCTCGCTTGACGGAAAATACATAGGTCAGACCGACGAAAAACTTTCTGAGGCAGGCGAAAAGGAATTATACGAACTTAAAAACAAATGCACCTACCCAGAAATAGAAGTTCTTTTCTCCGGTTCTCTCAACAGATGTCTGCAAACTTGCGATATATTATATCCGGACAGGCAGCCAATCGTAATGGACGGACTTAATGAATTTGATTTCGGCGAGTTTGAAGGACAGACCGCCGAAAAACTCAAGGACGACCCCGATTTTATCGAGTTTCTCGAAGGCGGCGAAGAGGCTAAGGCTCCGTTCGGCGAGTCAAACTTAGATTTTGTCAAAAGAATATGCGAAACTTTTGAAAAAATCGTAGACGCACTTATGTCAAACGGAATTACCGAAGCCGGAATTGTAACCCACGGCGGCGTAATCAGTACGTTGCTTTCAATTTACGGCTCTCCCGAAGCGCCCGCCTCGTCATGGAGAATAGAACCCGGCAGGGGATGCCTTCTCACAGGAAATACAGGAATATGGTCAAGAATAAAAAAACTTGAAGTAATGGACGAAATCCCTTATGAAATCAGAGACGACGAGACCGGAGAGATGAAAATCTGGAATCACTATAACTATGATTCCGAATTCTATAAGCCCAATTTCAATCCTGAATATGACGACGACGAGGACGGCGAGAACTGATTTCTAACAGTTAAATATCTAAAAGTAAAAACCGACTTTTCTGAGTCGGTTTAAATTTTTATTCTTTCTGTCCGTACTTTCGAACAGAAAATATTGTATCGTAAAAAAGTTAATAAATAATATATAGGAAATAAAATAAATTCATTATTGTTAATTGATAATTGAACCGATTTAATTTATAATAAAATAAATTATTTTATTTAATCAAGCAGGAAGAATTCGATTACAAAGAATAAATGGAAACATTCAATAATACAACCAAGGTTGTAAAAGATGATCTTGTTAAGAAAATAAAATCCGGAAGCAAGGTTTATGCCGCTTCGGCTTGTTTTTCTATTTACGCGTATCAAGCTCTTAAAGACGAGCTTGAAAACTGCGATGAATTTCGGTTTATATTTACGTCCCCGACATTCATTGCGGAAAAAACGGAGAAGGAAAGACGGGAATTTTATATTTCAAGATTGAATCGGGAAAAAAGTCTTTACGGCACAGAGTTTGAAGTGCGTATCAGAAACGAATTGAAGCAGAAGGCTGTGGCAAAAGAGTGCGCCGACTGGATGCGAAAAAAATCTTTATTCCGCACAAATACTACAAATGAAGGAATGAATAATTTTCTTGTCGTAAAAAATCCTGAAGAGTCATACACATATATGCCGATGAATTCTTTTACAGCGGTGGATCTTGGCTGCGAACGAGGAAACAACATAAGCAATATGGTGACAAGATTTGAAAACCCTGCGACTAAAGAATTTTTGAATCTGTTTGAAAGTGTATGGAACGATAAGGAAAAGCTTAAGGATGTCACAAATGATGTTATTGATATGATTTCCGCAGTCTACCGGGAAAATTCGCCGGAGCTCATTTACTTCATGACGCTTTATAATATTTTTAGCGAATTTTTAGATGACGTCACCGAAGATGTTCTTCCAAATGAAGCGACAGGATTCAAAGCCAGCGTTATTTGGAATAAGCTTTACAATTTTCAGAAAGATGCGGCTCTTGGAATCATCAATAAATTAGAACAGTACAACGGCTGTATACTTGCCGACAGCGTCGGTCTCGGCAAAACATTCACTGCGCTTGCTGTCATTAAATATTACGAGGGCAGAAATAAGAATGTGCTTGTATTGTGCCCCAAAAAGTTATCCGAGAACTGGATGACGTATCGCGGAAATCTCGTCAATAATCCTCTTGCCGCAGATCGTTTCAGATATGATGTTCTTTTTCATACGGATTTGTCAAGAAACAGCGGAATGACTCTTCTCGGCCTTCCGATTGAAAGAATAAATTGGGGAAATTATGACCTTGTTGTAATTGATGAAAGCCATAATTTTCGCAACGGCAACGGAACCAATTCTCACGGCGGCGAAAAAGAAAACCGTTACATGCGATTAATGAATCGAGTTATTAAACCTGGCGTTCGCACAAAAGTCCTTATGCTTTCGGCTACACCTGTAAACAATCGATTTAATGATCTTAAAAATCAGCTGGCTCTTGCATACGAAGGCAATCCGGGAGAAATCAATGATAAACTGAATACAAAATCCGATATCGATACGATCTTCCGCCAAGCGCAAAAAGTCTATAACTCGTGGTGCAAACTGCCTGAAGATCAAAGAACCACTCAGAATCTTCTTTCACAGTTGAACTTTGATTTCTTTGAAGTTCTTGACTCCGTTACCATAGCGAGGTCGCGTCATCATATTCAGACATATTACAACACAAAAGACATAGGTACTTTTCCGAAACGGAATAAACCTATATCCCTTTATCCCAAGCTTACGGATATGCCCGGCGCGATCAATTACAAAGAAGTTTACGAGTGCCTGTCTGATTTAAAACTGACAATTTATACCCCGACGCAATTTATTTTGCAGAGCAAGCTTTCAAAATATCTTTCAGAAGAGGAGACTGAGAAGTTCCGTAAAGGCCGAGAGACTGGTATCCAGCGTCTTATGAATATCAATCTGTTAAAGCGTATGGAGAGCTCTGTTCATTCTTTTCTTCTGACGGTTAGACGTGTCTGCAAGTATCTTTATGATACGGATCAAGTCATCAAGAATTTCATTCAGAATAAAACAGGAAATCTGAATGAAATGACAGACCTATCTGGTGAAGCGGCGGAGTTTGATGACGATGACCAGAATACGGATTTCTTCTCTGCCGGAAAAAAGGTGCAGATTGATCTTCACGATATGGACTACATTTCATGGGAACGCGATATTGCCGCAGATCTGGATACTCTTTCTGTTCTCATAGGGATGGTTGAAGACATTACGCCGGAATACGATTACAAGCTGAATCAGCTTATCAAGGTTATTCAGCGTAAGGAAGAAAATCCGATTAATCCGGGAAATCGAAAAGTCCTGATCTTTACAGCCTTTGCGGATACGGCGGAATACCTGTATGAAAATATCGCACCAAAGGCTAAGAAACTGGGATTGAACACGGCACTGGTTACCGGAAGCATAGAAGGCAGAACAACCATTCCGAATTTCAAGGCAGAAATGAACCATGTGCTGACTTGCTTCTCTCCGATATCGAAAGATAGAGATGTCCTTTATCCGCAGGACAAGAACAATAATATCGATATTCTAATCGGTACGGACTGCATCTCAGAAGGCCAGAACCTTCAAGACTGCGATTACTGTATAAATTATGACATTCATTGGAATCCGGTCAGAATAATTCAGCGATTCGGAAGAATAGACCGTATCGGCAGTAAAAATAACGAAATTCAGCTTGTGAATTTTTGGCCTGATCTTACTTTAGACGAGTACATAAATTTAAAGGCGAGAGTTGAAACGAGAATGAAAATTTCCGTCTTAACATCAACCGGCGATGACGATTTGATAAACTCCGAGGAAAAAGGCGACCTTGAATACCGTAAGCAGCAGCTCAAAAAGCTGCAGGAGGAAGTCGTTGACCTTGAAGATATGAACAGTGGAGTTTCTATCACGGATCTGGGACTCAACGATTTTCGTATGGACCTTCTTGCATACATGAAAGATCATAAGGATATCGACCATATTCCCTTTGGCATTCATGCTGTGGCGCATGGAGAAAAGCCGGGTGTGATTTTTGTATTAAAGAATGTCAATGCGAAGATCAACATAAAAAATCAAAATCGGCTGCATCCTTTCTACATGGTCTATGTAGGAAATGATGGCGAAATTATTACGAATCATCTTCAGCCCAAAGAGACGCTCGATGAGATGCGGCATATTGCAAGAGGAAAGGCAGAACCGGATAAAGAGCTCTGTAAATTGTTTAACAAAGAAACAAAAGACGGCCGGAATATGAGCAAGATTTCTAAGCTCCTTGAAGACGCTATTGGCTCGATCATTGACGCTAAAGATGAGGAAGATATCGACAGCTTCTTTTCAGCCGGGGAGACAACGTTCCAGTCTGGTGGCTTTTCAGGACTTGAGGATTTTGAACTCATCTGCTTTATGGTGGTGAAGTAAATGATAGATTTTCCGGAAAGCACTGTCGTGCGTCGGCGCATACCGAAAGAGGCGTTTTATAAACATCTGCCGCTGACTCCTTCGTTGAAAGCAAAATTTGTATCCGATGTCGGCAGCATTATTGTGTTAAACAGCTTAACGAAAGAAAACTTGAACCTCGCGAAAGACTCAGAGATTAAAGAAATCATGCTTCTTATGATCAATTTGAAGAAGCAGAACTTTGATGGAAAAATTCTGGAAGCTATCGCGAGACAGAACCCGCATAAGCTTGTGTTCCTTCTCGTATATGAAGATATCTATCAGCTTGCCGTTTATCGGGGAAGGCTTTACAGCACAGAGTGGATGAATGAATCAGATATAGCGTTAACTCTTTCAGGCGACAACCTTGATGGAATCTGGGATGATCTTGTGCGGCAGGTCGCTATTTCATCTCAAGAGCTGTTAGAGCGGGATGACCAAACGGTAGATGAACAGCTAAAGGATCAGAATGAAATTGATCGGCTGAAAAAATTGATCCGGAAAACAGAGTCTGCAGCTTGGAAAGAGCAGCAGCCAAAGAAACGGTTTGAATTATATACGAGACTACAAGATTATAAGAACCAATTGGAGGAAATTACACATGGAAAAGCTTAAGATGCATACGCCGGATCTGGCGGACGAGAATTTCAAAAAACTCGCGGCAATGTTCCCTAATGCTGTGACAGAAACGATAAACGAGAATGGAGAAGTTGTCCGCGCCATTGATGCGGATGTGCTGCGTCAGGAAATATCCACCACAGTCGTGGAAGGATCACAGGAACGCTATCAGTTCACTTGGCCTGACAAGAAAAAGTCCGTTCTTCTTGCCAATGCCCCGATTAATAAGACGCTGCGCCCTGTTCGTGAAGATGAAACAGTTCCCACTGGGGCAGATAGTGAGGGAAAACCTTATTGCAGCAGCGGTAGTGTAAACTTTGACACCACCGAAAACCTCTATATCGAGGGCGATAATCTTGAGGTGCTGAAGCTGTTGCAGGAAACTTATCTCGGCAAAATCAAGATGATTT
>OMUY01000008.1 GCA_900314355.1 uncultured Eubacteriales bacterium
CGTTGTAATGATCTGATAATAAATGAAGCAAAGATTTCGTTGCGTTGCGACCGGCGAGATCGTTATCAAGGTGCAGGGAAATGTTTTTGATCTGCGGATTGCTTTGAAGAAAATGTGCAAGCGATACCGGTAATTCCTTCACATTCAGATACTGCTTTGCGTTATACACGCCGGAAAGAGAGAGTAAGTTTTCTGTTCTCCAATCTCGGTGATGAAGCTGCAACAGCGTTGCGTAGGAGAGCACGTCAATCGGGCTTTCAAAAACGTGAAGCGTATCTGATTTTGGATTTACCAGCCGAAAAGTAAACGTCTTATCGCTGCCGTAGGCGTCGCCTTTATAGTCCGAGTTTACCGTTCCACGAAGCCCGGCATATCTTGGCGTATTCGTTTCATCGAACCCGACGAACACAGCGTTGTGGTACGGCAGGCTTTCGTAAATACTTCCGTTCTCAATACACGCTTTGATAATGTTCTCCGCGATACCGCGCCGCATCAGATATTGGATCACGGTGTTATTGTCGGGGGAAGCTCTCGGTAAAATCAGATTCTTTTCCTGCTTCACCGGGGGCGCTTTATTGTTGGGCGGTCTGCTCTGACCGGCGTAATCAAGGATCGTTTTTACCGCTTCGTAAAAGGTTTTTTCTTCGACCGTAACGAGATAATCGACGGCGTTCTTACCGCCGACGCCGCGGCTCCACCACATCCATTTGCCGTTAGAGATTTTCAGGCTGTCGTGCGTTTTCGTACTGTATTCGTGATCGGAAACGCGCACAAGCTCGTCCGGTTCAAAGATTTGCAGGTAGGTCAACAGGTCCATTTCTTTTGCCTTGCTCACAAGGACAGGCGGAATATATCCTGTTGCCATACTGTCACCTGCTCGCTTCTCTGCTTCGTCTGTGCTGCCCGATCAGTTTATCCGCAAGTTTTTCGATACAATCCCGTATGTCTTCCATGTGCCGGCTTTCGCTGTTCTCCCAAGCCTGAAACAGTTTATCAAGCGGCTTTTTCTCGCGCAAAAGTGCCTTGCATTGTGCGGCGGTCAGATCGTTTTCCTCCAGCGAGAGCAGGATATCTTCACGGATAACCAACTCATACGCCATTTCGATCACATGACCGGGCGAGGAGTTTTGCAACTCGCTGATAAACGCCTTTTGCTCGACATAGACCTTTTCGTAAAGCGCGGTATTCAGTTCTTCAAGCGTCATCGGTTTCACTTCCTTTCCAATAAACTAATCCGCCAAGCCGAAAGCGAATATGTAAAAAGCCGCAAGCGTTATCGGCTTACGGCTCGTGTCATTTATATATGTTTGTTTATTCCTTTGGATCGTGATAATACTTTTTGTCCCACTTACCGGGTTTCAAACGAATGTCAAACGTCATTGTGGTTTCTAATCCGTCTAAAGAAGTGTGGCGAGCGTCGACACTTCCAATCTCAAAGTTTTCAAGCAGAAGATATCGCATGGCAAGTCTCGTCTCATAATCGTTGACGGTTATGTTGTATTTCATGGTACCCATTAGTGTGTCTCCTTAAAACTTCGATTGTTTTCCAGCAGTTCGTCGAACGTGACCGGGGCAAACCCGTTCAGATCTACGCCCGCGTTCAACAGATTGTCTCTCGCCTTGATACAGGGCCAGAAGTCCATATCTGTATTCGCGTGAATATGTCCGTGGATCATAAAGGAACGGCTTTGGTGCTTCCAACTAAGCATCGGATAATGGCAGAGCGTTAAGGAATGCTTGCCGTCAGAGATTTGAAGAAAATCGTCAACGGAAACGAAATACTTTTGATAATCGCACTTGCTCATCCAGGAACTGTCATGGTTGCCTACTATCAGCCGCTTCTTCCCGTGGAGCCGCTGGAGTTTTCACTCTCCCGCCCCCACTGGCAGTTCGGCGGCAAAGAGCCGGAGTGGGAGCGCGCCCGCTTCCGCCAGACGAAGCAGAAGACCTACGCCGTGGAGGTGACGAAGAGCACGCCGGAAGAAGTGGAGATCCGGACAAAGGTCGCCTTTGCGGCCGCCGCCATGCCGCCCGCCGTCAAAGCCGAGATCGTCTACACCTTCACTTCCGACGGAAGGATCAACGTCAGCGTCAGCGCGAAAGTGAACGAAGGCGCGCCGCAGCTGCCCCGCTTCGGTCTGCAGCTGACCATGCCCAAGGACTTTGAACAGATACGGTACGTGGGCTACGGGCCGGCGGAGGCCTATCCCGACCGTTTCCGCAGCCAGCGGCTTTCCTCCTATAAAACCACGGTACGGGAGAATTTCGAGCACTATATCTATCCCACCGAGAGCGGCGCCCATTTCGGCACGAAGATCGCCGCCGTGACGGATGAAGCGGGACACGGCTTCGTCTTTGCCGACCGGTCGCAGCGGGGCTTCGTTTTCAACGCCAAGCACTATACCGACGAGCAGATCATCGAGACGCAGCACGACGACGAGCTGACGGAGCAGGAAAAGACCGTCGTCAACCTTGACTATAAGATGCGGGCGGACAACCTGAGCTTTGCCGCGCAGGAGCCGTGGCGCTGCTTCGCGGAGAAATCCTTCGCCTTTTCTTACGATATCATCCCGGTATAAATCCGCATAAAACGCTTGATTTTATGACGAAAAGCCACTATAATGAAAGCATCAACAGGAAAGGAAGATGATTTATGAGTAAATTCAAAAAGCTTTTGGCCGCGGCGCTGTGTCTGGTCATGGCGGCCGCCATGCTGATCCCCGCGCTGGCCTCCTCCGACGTGGACGTTTCCCGCCCCGCCGACGCGAAGATCGCGTTCAACGACGAAGGCAAGCTGACCATTTTACAGGTGGCCGACCTGCAGGACGACGAATCCCTTGATCCGCTGGCAAAGCAGTCCCTCAAGCGGGCGATCGAGAAAGCCAAGCCCGACCTCATCATCATGACGGGCGACAACATCGCGGGCTATTCCTGCAAGACGAAGATCGCCGCCAGAACGGCCATCAAGAACTATATGGATGTATTTGAGAAATACGGCATTCCGGTAGCGATGGTCTTCGGCAACCATGACGACGACGACACTCCCTACACAAAGATGGAGCAGATCGAGCAGTATGAGACCTATTCCTGCTTTATCGGCTGCGCGGGCGTGGTAGCGGACAAGACTGTGGGCAATAACTACACCATCAACGCCGGCACCTACAACATCCCCGTGTACGCCGCCAAGGACAGCGACAAGGTGGCCTACAACATCTGGTGCTTCGATTCCGGCAACTACAATCCCGACGACAATTACGGCGGATACGGATACGTACTTCCGGAGCAGGTGGAGTGGTACGTACAGAAATCCAACGAGCTGAAAGCGGCCAACGGCGGCGTGCCGGTTCCCTCCATCGCCTTCCAGCACATCGTGCCGCCGCAGATCGTGCGGGCGCTGAAGGAAGTGCCGCAGGGTACGGAAGGCGCCGTGAGCTTTGCCGGTTCCTACTACACCCTGCCCGACGGCACCGACCTTACCACCAACTGGATGAGCGAAGGTCCCTGCCCGCCCAACACCGGCTTTGCCCCCGGCTATGCCCAGGTGGACGCCATGCTGGAGCAGGGCGACGTGAACGCGGTCTTCTTCGGCCACGACCACATCAACGCCTATATCGTGGACTATCAGGGCATCGACCTTGTCTCCTCTCCCGGCTGCACCTTCTCTTCCTACAACGACGATCACAGAGGCTATCGCGTGATCACGCTGGACAAGAACAACCCCGACGGCTATGAGACCTACACCATGCTCACCAGCGAACTGCTGGAAAGCAGCCCCGTGGATTCCATGCTGCTGAAGATCAGAGCCTTCTTTGAAAAGATCGGCGATTTCTTTGAAAACCTGTGGGACAGAATCACCGCCGTTTTCAAGAAATAAGACCTGTTAAAACAATCATGACGAACGAACCGCCCGACTCCGGACCGGAGGCGGGCGGTTTTTTGCGTCAAACGGATTCATGGCAGACGCAGCTCCATCATTGTCTCTTTGGGCGTCATGCCCATTTTTTCATAGAACCGCTTTGCCGCGTCGTTCCCCTCCCACACGTTCAGGGTCACGTCCGCGCAGCCGCGCCTTACCGCCTCTTCCAGCACAAAGCGGAACAGGGCTTCCCCCACGCGGCGGCCGCGGCAGGCTTCATCCACGCAGAGATCGTCGATAAAGAACGACCTGCGAGGCAGCATGGTGTTGGCGAAGGGAGGCTCACGGAGCACGCAGAAGGCGTACCCCAGCACCACGTCGGCCTCGTCGACGGCAACGAACACGGGGGTGAGGTCGTCCGCGAAGATGGCTTCCAGCTGCTCTTTCGTGTATTTGGTGGACCCCGGGATAAAGATATCCGGGCGGATTTCGGCGTGGATCTCCAGCACCTGCGACAGCAGCCGCAGCACCGAAGGAATGTCTTTCGTCTGTGCGCTTCTGATGGTCATTTCTTTTCCCCTTTTTTACAGTATAAAAATGAACTGACCGCGGTGGCCAGTTCATCGTTTTTTAAGAAAGCAGGGCGCGGTCCTCGATATCGTCGCCGCCGGCCTTGGCGAACTCCCGCATCAGGTCGTCCACCGTCAGCTTCTGCTTCGCCTCGCCGGACACGTCGAAGATGATCCGCCCGGCGTTCATCATGATCAGCCGGTTGCCGTGACGGATGGCGTCCTTCATGTTGTGGGTCACCATCATGGTGGTCAGGCTGTGCTCGCGGATCAGCTCCTCGGACAGCGCCAGCACCTTTTTGGCGGTGACGGGGTCGAGGGCGGCGGTGTGCTCGTCCAGCAGCAGCATTTCGGGCCGCTGCAGCGTCGCCATCAGCAGCGTGATGGCCTGCCGCTGACCGCCGGAGAGGAGGCCGACCTTAGAGGTCATACGGTCTTCCAGACCGAGGCCAAGCCGGGACAGCTGCTCCCGGAACAGCTCCTTTTCCTTCTTCGTCACGCCCCAGGCGAGGCCTCTGCCCTTGCCGCGGCGATAGGCCAGCGCCAGATTCTCGTCGATCTGCATATCGGCGGCGGTGCCCATCATGGGGTCCTGAAACACGCGGCCCAGCTTTTTGGCCCGCTTGAACTCCGGCAGCCGGCTCAGTTCTTCGCCGTTGAGGGAAATGGAGCCCGCGTCGATGGGATATACGCCCGCGATCAGGTTCATGAGCGTGGATTTGCCCGCGCCGTTGCCGCCGATGACGGTGACGAAATCGCCGTCATTGAAGGTGATACTCAGGTCGTTGATGGCGACCTTTTCATTGACGGTGCCGGCGTTGAATATTTTCGTGATGTGAGATACTTCCAGCATGTCGTCACGCCTCCTTTCCGCTCTGCGCTTTCGCGACCTTCGCCTTTTTCTTCTTCATGGCGGGGACAGCCAGCGCAATGGCGACGACCACGGCGGAGAACAGCTTCAGGTCGTCTGTCGACAGGCCGATGGTAATGACGATGGCGATGATCAGGTAGTAGATGATGGAACCTATGATGGCGGAGGTGCAGCGCATGACAAAACCGCGGAAGCGGCCCAGCAGCACTTCGCCGATGATGATGCTGGCAAGGCCGATGACGATGGCGCCGCGACCCATGTTGACATCCGCATAGCCCTGATATTGGGAGAACAGCGCGCCGGAAAGGGCCACAAGTCCGTTGGAGAGCATCAGGCAGAGCACCTTCATGGAGTTGGTGTTGATGGACATGGCCCGGGCCATGTGCTCATTGTTGCCGGTGGCGCGGATGGCGTTGCCGATCTCAGTGCCGAAGAACCAGTACATGACCGCCACCAGCGCCGCGCAGAGCAGCGCGCAGATGATAATGGTTTTCGTCCGGTCGGAAGTATACCCGCCGTTGGCGTTGGGGGACGTGAAGATCAGCGCCTCGGAGAATTTCAGCAGCGGGATATTTGGTTTACTGTCCCGGAAGCCGCCGCCCATGATGTGCAGGTTGACGGAGTAAAGCCCCAGCTGAGTCAGAATACCGGCCAGGATCGGCGGGATCTTCAGCTTGGTGTTGAGCAGACCCGTAATGCCGCCCGCCAGCATGCCGGCGCAGAAGGACAGGCACAGCGCGATAATGGGATTCACGTTTTTCGTGATAAGGATCGCGCAAAGGCCGCCGCCGGTGGCAAAGCTGCTGTCCACCGTCAGATCGGCAAAGTCAAGGATTTTGAAGGATAAGTACAGTCCCAGCGCCATGACGCCCCAGATCAGGCCCTGCGCAAGGGTGCCGGGGAGCTGGTTGCCGAGAGAAGCGAAAAATGCGCCCATGGAAACAACCTTTCTCTTGAAACAAAGGGGCGGCAACGACCGGGATCGCTGCCGGAAAACAAGTCTGATGTTATCAGATACGGTCCGCGTATCCTTCAGGACGCACGGACCGGTTTCTGTAGGATCAATAAAGCGGCGGGTAAAAACCGCTTATTCGGCGAGCTGCGCCGCAAGGTCCGCGGGAAGCTCGATGCCGAGCTGCGCGAGGATATCCTCATTGACCGTGAAGTCAAGCTCTTCGGCGGCGGTGTCAACCGACTGAACGATCACCTTTTGCTTGATCGTTCGCTTGGAAAACATATCCGCTTTGCGGACAAAGTTGCCGTCGTCGTCCAGAACCTCAAGCGAAGCAAGCAAACAGAAAGAACTATCCGAAGAAAACGCTGTGGTATTTCCTCGTGAGTTAATGAGCCCATACTTTTCACCGAAATCGTCGTACAAAGTATTGAGCTTTGCCTGCTCCGCCTGAATATCGGCGTCCGGAAAATCTTCAGTTTGCAGATCAATCAGCCTGCGAACGCTCTCCCTGATATCAATCAGCCCCTTGATCCGGTTCTTAGCGGTGTCTGAAACCTCTACCGGATTCATACGGCTGTTCTCTCGATAAAAGATCTCCCCATCGACAATCGTGTATGAGAAGTTCCTTACATCGGGATCTGCTGGGATGGAACGGTCTTCTTCGTCACTCTCAAGATCGGCGAACTCAACCTCGGTAACCTGCCCGTGAATGTTTTGGATCGCAGCCGTCAGCAAATCGTTTAACGGCTGGTCTTCGTAGGGCTCACAGGTTGGCGTTGGGCCGTAGGGACCGCTGACCACCTTCATCTCGCCGAGGATCATATCGGGGTTATCAACGAAGTATTGGTTCATTGTGATCCCGTTGGGATCTTGACCGAGGTGTACCCAATCGGGTTC
>OMUY01000078.1 GCA_900314355.1 uncultured Eubacteriales bacterium
GACTCCTTCTTCAGCACCTAAGAAAGACAAAGGATCAAACAAGAAGAAAACTCAGACTCCTGTTGCTGGGCCGAGCTTTGCTATTCCCGGACAGGCTTCGCCTGTGACGGCGCAAACACAAACGCCTCCGCAGCAGCCGGTGCAACCTGTGAGACCTGTGCAACCCGTTCAGCCCGTACAACCTGTCCAACCAATTCCGCAGAAGCAGCAGCCTGTAACACCGATCCCGGTGGCGCAGACGCCTGTGACACCGAGACCTGTACAGCCGGTTGCCGGTGCGAATTTCGGCGAGACAACAGTGCTGGGCGGCGGCGTCGCCGGAGAAACAACGGTATTAAACGCCGGAGCCACCGCAGCCCGTCAGATCAATCCGCATTTGATTCGCGCAAAAAACAACGAAATCATCCCGGTCAACAAACCTGTTTTCCGTATTGGCAAAGAAAAGAGTTATGTGGATTACTTCGTTGCGGATAATACGGCGATCAGCAGAAGTCACGCCAATATCATTACGCGTGAGGACAAGTATTTCATCGTCGACACCAACTCAACAAACCATACTTTTGTAAACGGGCAGATGATCCCCAGCAGTACGGAAGTTGAAATTTCACATGGAACGAAACTTCGCTTTGCAAACGAGGATTTTACTTTTCAATTATACTAATTAGGAGCGAAGAGCAATGATACTGATCCTTCCGATTGCAATAGTACTGACGATTGGCGCTGTGGGGATGCTGGTGATGCAATGCGTCGCCGCTCCGGCGGATATTCAATCGGCAATGATTATTATTAGTGTTATTGTCACTTTGATTTTCTGCGCTTGTTTGATTCCGGTAATTATTAAATCAGTAAAAAAGGACAAGCCATACTATTTGATTGTTATTCTTTGTTTTATTGTCGTTTGTCTGGTTTTGTATGCGTTAAGGAATCAGATATATGATTTCTTGTTTTCGATATTATCTCCTATCGGACCGGGCAGTTTACCCGAAGACATGATAAATTAAGGGGGCTTTATATTGAATTATATAGTTGCAGGATGTACTGATATAGGAAATACGAAAAACACCAATCAAGACAGTTATGGCGTTAAGGTGTTAAACACACCATTGGGAAAAATGGTGTTTGCTATATTGTGCGACGGTATGGGCGGCCTTGCCAAAGGAGAGGTGGCCAGCAGTACCGTTGTTTCCGCGTTTTATAAATGGTTAGAAGATGGTCTACCTCGGTTGTGTTGCGAAGGAATAATGATTGCGGATGCTGATATCCGCAGGGACTGGACGCAGATTTGCGTTGATTATAATGAGAAGATAAAGCAATACGGTAAGAGCAATGGGTTTAACCTTGGAACAACAGTAACGGCGATGCTTATTACCGAACAAAGATACTTTATTGTCAATGTCGGAGATACGCGCGCGTATGAAATCTCCGATTATGTAAGAGTTATTACAAACGATCAGACGCTCGTTGCAAGAGAAGTTGAAATGGGCCTTATAACTGCTGAACAGGCCAAAACTGATCCGCGCCGAAGTGTGCTTCTGCAATGTGTTGGGGCTTCAGACACGGTTGATCCAGATTTCTTTTTCGGCTCCACTTTACAAAATGCCGTCTATATGTTATGCAGCGACGGATTCCGTCATGAGATTACCGATCAGGAAATAGGAGAATATCTGCATCCTGATGTCATGTTAGATACGGATGTAATGCAGACTAATATGAGAACGCTGATTGATATTAACAAACAACGTCAGGAGCGAGATAACATCACTGTTGTTTCGGTAAGAACGTTTTAACGCATCTATTTGTTGGAGGAAGACAGTATGATTAAAGTGGGTTCACTGCTTGACGGTAAATACAGAATACTTGATGAAGTTGGTCATGGCGGCATGAGTGTCGTGTATATGGCTCGTAATGAAAAAGCAAATAAAACGTGGGCAGTTAAAGTCGTACGTAAGGACGGCAAGCTGGACTTCAATACTGTTAGGGCAGGACTTGTTGCTGAGATTGAAACTCTAAAAAACTTGAGTCATCCGAATCTTCCCAGCATAGTTGATGTCATAGAAGATGACGAAAGCTTTATCATCGTTATGGATTTTATTGAGGGAAACTCTCTTGATAAGATCCTTGAAGAAAACGGTGCACAGCCAGAGGAATACGTTGTTGAGTGGGCAATGCAGCTCTGCGACGTGTTAGGATACTTACATTCAAGAACTCCTCCTATTATTTATAGAGATATGAAACCTGCGAATATTATGTTAAAGCCGGATGGAAATATCACAGTAATCGATTTTGGTACTGCAAAAACATACGATATAGATCTTGGACAAACAACAGGTATTGGAACGATCGGATATGCTGCGCCTGAGCAGTATCGCGGAAGTGGGTATGGCAGAACTGACGCTAGAACAGATATTTATTGCTTGGGAATGACGTTATATCATCTGCTTACCGGCGTCGATCCTTGTAAAAACATAATTGCAGACAAGTCAATCCGGGCAATTAACCCTTCTCTTTCGGTAGGTCTGGATATGATTATACAGAAATGTATTCAGGAACATCCTGACGCACGGTATCAATCATGCGCAGAGTTGATGTATGATCTTCAGCATTACAAAGATCTTGAACCGATTATCAAAAGAAGACAGAAAAGAAAACTTATCACCTTTAGTGTAGTTACAATTCTGTCTATTATGTTTGCAGTCACAGGAGTGTTTCTATATGGTTATGCGCAGAGAAAGGCAACAGATAATTATGAAGAGACGATAGAGAAAGCCGATGGAAATTCAAATTATAATGAACAGAAAAGTTTGTATGAAGAAGCAATCAATATCCCGGGGCAGGATATAAAAACAGACGCATATTTGAAATTGTTAGCTGCATATGATAAAGACGGTGTTTTCAGTATCGACGAGGTAGAGCAGTTAAATAGAATCCTGTATAACAACGAGGAATACGCAAATGAAAATCGAGCCAATAGTGTAGGTGGCGATCCCAACAAAGAAACAAAAGCAAGAATTACAAAGTTTAAAGAAAAGAATCCCAGCGGATATGCGGAAGTGTGCTTTGATATCGGTAGCTTGTATTGGTATAGCTACTATGAACCCAATCAGGTAACGCGTGCTCAAAACTCTATTTATTGGTTTAATGAAGCATACAAAAATTCGGCAGACGATTTTGAGGACAGAGGAGCCGCAAAAACATATGTAAGCATTGGTGAATTTTATCGAGATATTCAGTCGAAGGTTAACAAAGGCAAAGAAAAAGGAATGTACAAGGATCTTTTTGCCAACCTTCAGGATGTTATGGATTCTGTTGCCAAGGATGAGAATGAAACAGAGAAGGTTCGGCTTGACGCATTAGATTTCATACGTTCTTGTGTACATCAATATGCAACTAAATTCAAGACAGATGGTATCTCTGAAACTGAAGTTAATAATCTGTATAACGATATTGTAAAGTGCTTAGAAGGAATCAATGCTTCGGAAGGTGTACCAAAACAGATTAAAGCTAAAATAATGAGCTTTATTCCAAACACTAAAGAAGCTATAGAGACAGCATATGGCACACGTCTGGAGACGAGCAATATTGACTGATTTCCTAAATAATACAATGACATATCTTTTTTTTCTGGTTGGCATTACCTTTTTCTGGTCGGAGAATTGCTGTCGATTAAAGCAAAGTGGAAAATAAAACTATACAATGGTTAATGAGATAACAAAAAGACGCCTCAGACACATGATAAAGAAAATCAATTATACATTAAATACAATGGATAAAACGCAACAGTCGTTAAAGTTAATCTCGAATGCAATACGTGTAAAAAAAACTGTTGATTTTATTGAAAAAGGAGGAGCACTTAAACATGACAGTTGAAACAATACAATTGTTGTCCATGATCGCGTTTATTACTGCCGGAGTTCTGTTTCTTTTGGCAGTTGCATTGTTCTTCCTCTTTAATGTTCCGAAGGTCTTTGGAGAGGTGTCGGGTTCAACTGCTCGCAAAGCGATTGAGAAAATTCGCCAACAAAACGAACAAACTGGGAATAAAGCTTATCGTCCGAGTCCGGTAAATGCAGAGAGAGGAAAGATCACGGATCGAATTACTCCTTCAGGTAAATTGGAACACCGGAACGGAAATGCAGGAGTTTCAGTAGGGACTGCAAAGCTGCCGACAGGTGAGCTTCAAGCTGCAGCAGATGAAACAACGGTTCTTGAGGTTGGCGCAAACGAAACGACGGTGCTGACCGCCGATACGGGAGGAACAACAGTTCTCAATAATGCGCAACCATTTGATGCGAGCGCTTCACAGAATGCTCGCGGTACCGGTATTACAGTCGAATATGAAATAGGATTCTCCGGAAGCTCAGAACTTATAGAATAAGAGGTGATTCGATGAATGCATTGAAGAAATATCAAAAACTGCTCTCCATTTCATGGTTAGGCTGCGGTTTAGCAGGTCTCTCTCTTCTGTTTATTCCTATTGTTGATTCAGATGGGACTTCAACGCAAAAGGTATTTGCAATTCTTTTGGCCGCATTGTTTTGGATTGGTTTGATTGCCGAAATTGTGTTCTTTGTTCTTGC
>OMUY01000026.1 GCA_900314355.1 uncultured Eubacteriales bacterium
ATTAGATCCGCCTGCTTGTTGCAGTCTTCTTCAGTCGTTCCGTATAATAGCGATACGGGGACTTTTTTTTCATCAGCGACTTTTTGACGAATGGCGGAAACGGTTTTTTCTTTTTCCATTCCGTCTATTTTCTTTTGTAAATCATTGAGCTTTTTAACTGTTTTCTCAAGCTCCGTCTCATTTCCGCTTTTAAGCTCGTCAAATTCAGCGGCTCTTTTTTTCAATTCATCGTAATCGCCGAATTTCGCGCGTTCTTCGGCTACACGTTTTCCAACGATTGAATTAACCTCGTCTTGAGTAAACGTCTTTGAAGAAGAGCTGTTTACGTCATGGTTCTGTTTGTTCTGTCCGTTTTCTTCCGGCTTGTTTTCCGATTTTTCAAAATTAGGCATAATTAACCTCCAAAATGTGAGTATTTCCGCGTTTTTCCGCCACGCGTGAGCGTAAATTCCAAAGATAAGGCACTTAGTAAGCCATAATAAACGCCCGTAATAGCCGGGCTATTATTATCCATTATTTTTTTTCTGAGTTTTGAGCTTGTAAAGCTCTCGTTTCCTCGCGTTTATCTTGTCTTTATTTTCTTCATAATTCTCGCGCCTTAAATAATTAGCTTTTTCAAGCGAAGTCTTCCCAGGCGCTGAATCATAGATTTTCTTGAGTTTTTCCGGGTTATATCCGGCTACGCCGCTTTTTCTGTCAAATCTTACGGCAAAAGCGCATCGGCAGTGAGCGTGAATGTGTGTCGCGTGTTGTCCTCTCATAGTCTTTTCTGAAGCGTGCCTCCAGCCGTTGGAAGCGACGATTAAACAGAACGGACAAGTTCCTCCGCCTGCGGGAATCCACGCCATCTCGGCGCCGTCCCTCTTAGCGTTCTGCCAGATAGTATCTTCGCCCGCTTGTTTTGTCAAAGTTTCTACCGCATCGGCGGCTGCATTAATACCAGCGGAATCAAGGGCTTTTTTAACGGCGTATTCCGTCTCCCCTTTCGTCGCCGTGTCGGCAAGAATTGCCTCCGGCACGTCTGCTCCCTGTGCGATCGCCACGGCGTCGTAGAATTCCGCCGCAGTGGCTGCAGTTCCTTCTCCGTATTTAGTGGCAAGGGCGTAAGCGTAATCCGTTACGGCGTTCACGTCGTCAATTCCGTGTTTTTCAATATAATTTAAGAAATTAAGCCTCGCTCTTCCTTTTAAGTTTGTAATTTTTGTTATATAATCCGCCCAGGCTTTTTCAGAAATCGTCATTCTTCATCACCGGGCTCGGGTACTGCTTCCGCTTGAGCGTCTAATTCATCAGCTAAAGCGAGACCTCTTTGACGAGTTTCCTGAGATTTGATTCTTCTTACATCCGCTATATCAAAGCCGACCATTTCAAGATATATATCCGTGTTGGCAAACGCCGGACGGGCGCTCGCTATTTTAACAGCCGCGTCAGCTGTTGACGAGACAGACGGCATAGCCGGATTTTTAAAATGAGCTACAATAGAGCGCTCTTCCTCGTCAAGCTCTGAGAGCGTTTCATTCTTGGCGACGGCCTGCGCCATCAAAGCGATCCTTTTAAGCGCTTCGCCGTTAGAAGCGTTAAGCTGTTCCGCGAGCGTGATAAGCGTCTGCGTCTGCGCGATTATCGCGTCAGAACTTGACGGATTCGCTTCGGAAATAACGCCCGTATCTGTCGACGATAATCCTGTCGCCGCAGAAAACTGCGTAGCTAAAAGTCTGAGCATTTCAACGTGAGGCGAAAGCGTTCCCTGCGAGAGCTGTCCGAACACGGGATTTGAGCCTGTCTCCGGATTAGTCGTCGCCGCCAAAATCGAACCTATATATTGATTGAATTTCTCATTAGTGATGGCGTCAAACTGTTCATCCGTTACGCCCAGAATATACTTCTGCGGACTTGTGGCAAATTCAAGGGCGACGGTCGCATTTGCTACCGTGCGGACATATCCTTGAATTAAACGCCGTATCGGTTCCTTAATTCTTGACCTTCCGAAAGGCTTGGAAGTCGTCGCGTTCCAAACGAGCGCTTCCATAAGCGGGCGTCCCATCTTGTTGGGATATTTAACCGCCGTCCACGCGTTCTTTTCGGAATTTCGCAGAACGTATACGGCGTCGTCGGTATAAAAATTTATTAAAGACGGTTTATAATTTATGTCGCTTTCGTCTTTCTTCGTGTCAATAATCGCAAGACCGCAGTCGATTCTTCCCTTTTCTCCGTTCCAGAGAGCCGCCGCCGAAGCGGGCGAATGAAATCTTATTTTACAGCCTTTAACCGGGTCTTTCGACAACGTAGCGAACGTGCATCCGTATTTAAGCTCGTCCCGGCAGGCTTTCATATATTCGGTAAGAAGATTATTGTCATTAGATATCCGGTTCATCTCGTCGGCGGGATAGCCGTTTGATTTTACGAACCCGTCAAACATTGACCTCGCAGCCAGCACGTCAACCGCCTTGGATCCCCACTCACAGCCTACTTCAAGATTTTTCATAGACTCAGGAAGAGCAATTCCAAGATTGACCTCACTTAGAGGGATGTGGCCTTCGTAATATTTATCCTTTTCGAGATTTTTCGCAAAATGATAATTGAAAACCTTTTCAAGCTCGCGGATCTTTTCCCTTTCATCATCGGGAAGCCCTTGTATGTTTCCAAATTCTAAATACATTAATTACCTCGTTTTTAAAAAAAAATTTTCAAAAAATTTCAAAAAATCTATTGACAAATACACGCAGAACGTGTATAATATAAGCGTAATCAAAAGAAAAGAGGTTTTAAACAATGAAAAAAATTGAGGTTTACAAAGAGAGAGCGGAGATCTTGAGAGATCACAAGAACTGGACTGCGGCTGAACTCGAAGATGCTTTCGACGACATGGATAAAGAACCTGAGCTTATCGGTTCATTTGAAACTTATGAGCAAGCTAAAGCTTTTTTCGACAAAGAAAAGAAAAACTGCAGAACGTATTATCAGCAGGGATATGTTAAGCCGCTTGTGATTTATGACGTCATTTGGGTTTAAAA